>DAIAVG010000177.1 GCA_027445725.1 Acidithiobacillus sp. | reverse complement strand
AGCGAGCACGGCGAGGGACTGGGCGGCAACCACTGCCAAAAACCAGGTACCGGTGATGCCCTCATCCAGAGAAGGCTTATGTTTCCGGATGGTGAAGGCCGTGAAGATGCCGTAGTTCAGTATCAGCCAAAGGGCCATGGCAAGCCCCCAGAGCAGCATCCCCTTTTTCTCCTCGTTCGCCAAAAGGACGAACTGGGTGCCGAGAATGGCGGATCCGGCCACCACGGAAAAGAAACCTGGGCCGCGCTGGTAATCCTTGAAATCCACCCCCATCCGCCGGCCGAAGCGCAGCATGCGCCAGGCAGTCAGGAACCATAAAACCACGTAGAATATTCCGTTGAGCCAGAAGAGCGACCGGGCGAGGAAAGAATAGTCCACCGCCTGGGCCGCCAAGGAGACAGCACCCGTGGCCATCACCAAAGCGAAATAGGCAGGAGCCAAGTTCTCGGCGGCGGAGTCTACCAGACGGGGCAGACCGGTCCGATTCCTTTTCATGTCGGCTGCCTCCTCAGTAACGCCTGGACGATCAGCCCTGCGATCCTCCCTCAGCGAGACGCAGGATACCGCCCTTATGGTAAGCCACATGGCGACTTTTGTCGCTTTGGATGGCGTATTGCGGGTCTTCCGGGCTCGCATGGTGGGTATAGCCGTGGACCGGAAAATCCTGCTCGTGGATGGCAATGATCCGCCCCGTCACCCTGCCGGCTTCCGAGTTCCAGGTAACGTGATCGCCCACGGCAAAGCGTGGTGCCGGCGGCTTTTTCATGAGACCTCCTCAGCGCCAAAAGCTTACGTAGAAACGTGCTGGGCCCAGGAATTCCACCCGGTGCGGCAGATCGGGCGGTATCCAGGCAGGCCGTGCCGGGCTCAGGATCCATGCGCGGGCGCTGCCGTCTTCCAGGCAATATCGCAAGTTCCCTTCCAGGAGCACGATGCGCCCCCAGACCCCGGCTTTGGTGCGATGATCATGGAGCAGGCCGGCGGGGGCGTCGTCGTCGGTGAACTCCGGTGTGCGCTGGTATTCCTTCAGGGGCACGGGCGGCTCGGGCAGGGGCAATTCCGCCCCCTCTTCCCCGGTGTCCAGATATTGGCGTTTATCCCGCACATGCCGCCACTGCTCGGCATCGGGCAGGGCAGGCTTTTTTTGAATGATGACGGGCCAGCGGCGTGCCAGGCGCGCGTTGAGTTCCGGATATTTTTCCATGCCGTCCGGCAAATCCACGTCGCGGAAGATGGCGTCTACCGGACACTCGGGCACACAGAGGGTGCAATCGATGCATTCGTCTGGATCGATGGCCAAAAAGTTGGGGCCCTCGTGGAAGCAATCCACCGGGCATACTGTGACGCAATCGGTATACTTACACCGAATACAGGCTTCTGTAACCACATGGGTCATTGGATATCCCCCTTAACGTATGCCCCGGAAATGCCTTCAACGCCAGATCGGCGGGATTGCGCTCGCCCCATTTCCGAAAATCCGTCAAAACCGATCATCACGGCGTATAAAAGATGCCTCAATCAGAACTTCATGTCGATAAACGGATAGATTTTATACCTATCCCGCGACTCGCCCGCGTTATAGTAGCCGTTGGGCTTCCTGTACCACATTTTCCACGGTGAATCCCAGATGGCGGAAATTTTCTGGATAGGGTGCACTGGCGCCGAAGCGGCTCAGGCCTATGGTGGCGCCCTCTCCCACCCATTCGCACCACCCCAGGGATGCCGCAGCCTCTACGGCGAGCCGGACTTTGATATTCCGTGGGAGCACCGTATCCCGGTAAGCGGCCGGCTGAGCGCGGAATATCTCCCAGCTGGGCATGCTCTTCCGCCCACTGCGCCTTGAGGCGTCCCAATGCCGCAGGGGAAAGTCCCTTGGCCTCTTCGCCCAGGAGGATAGAAAGCGCCCCCTGCATGTGGCCAGAAGATATCCCATGCAGATACAGCCAGGGGACTGTGGCCGCCACCGTCCGCGATTTACGCACATACGGTGGCATCAGTGTCGAATTGAATTTAATCCCCGAACCCGCGCGATCTCGAACCTTGGGGACCTTCACTGACACAGGACCCAGGGCCGTCATGATCTCTCGCTCCGGCAAGTGGCCGTTACGAACGACCGCCTGACGACCATTGACCATCCGTACAGCAGAAAACTCTTCCAGCACTTGGTCTGCAAACCCTTTGTAGCAACAGTACGCCACCTTGCTCAGGTCACTTGTAACCCGCCTATACACCAGTTTCGATCATAGCTCTCCGCATTGGCGTTCCTTCAGGACAATGCGGTGCGCGATGTGGCCCCAGTTTGGCTGACAGAGCCAGGCCCCCTCCGTGTAGCTGATGAGATCGTTATTGATTGGATGACGCTTGCGGCGAACGGTGAAACCTATTTCCTGTCATCTACCGGGTAGACGATTTGCTGTTCGCCCATTGCCGTAACTCAGAAGGGCGGTGGATGTATATCTTGAGTTTTTCAACAGCTATCAAATGCTCCTCTCGCAATCGCTTCAACACACGAGAAAATGTTTCCGGGGTTAAACCTAGTCGGGCCGCGATCATGGCTTTTTTGGCAGGGAGAAGCAAACTCACGGGAGAATTTCCCGATGGGCAGAGTTCCAGCAGATATCCTGCAACCCGTTGGTCAGCGGATTCCACAGTAAGATGTCGCAACTCCATTATTAAATGACGTAAACGCAGACTCAGTCTGCCCAACATTTGCAGCATCAGCTCCTGATGCTGCTGTAGGGTGACGAGAAATATCGTAAGGGGAATTTCCAGAACCCGGCTCGGCATGGCCGCTATTGCCTGCACAGGATAACGATATCCCAAAAAGGCTACAGCTTCTGCAAAAAGGTCTCCGCCTTGCAAAATATCAACTATTTTCTCGTGGCCGTCAGCAGCCGACGTCACCAGCTTCACTTGTCCATCCAGAAGAAAATAGAAAGCGGTAGCCGCATCGCCTTCAAGGAAAAGGATTTGCCCGACACTCATCTCCAGAACACGTGCGCCCTTAAATAAATGCGAAAGGTCCTCATCCGACCAGACAGAGAATATTTCTGTTCGGCGCAATCGCTCCATTTCTGTTAACTCTACTTGGCCGATTGCCATCAATCTGGCTTTTGGGCGAACAAAACCATGTCTAAAATCATCTTTACCCCATGATGCGGCTTTTACGGACCATAACTCAGCCTGTTATGTGCCTGCGGGTGGCGTCTCGCAGGCGGATTCAGCCGCCGGATTCCAGACAATTGATCGGGATAGGCGGAGCGTAGTGTGACGTTAAATACGTTACGCCGAATCTCCGGGCAGGGTCAATCGCCTGTCTTTTGCTTAGGGTTTCCCGTCGACGATCATGAGGAAGTGGCGCAGCCACTTGATTGAAATCAAGGATGGTCCTGATCACAGCAGATATTGTTGACAAACAAGCACCACAACCTCAGGAGACACCATGATGTTTTGCTATCAATGCGAACAAACCACCCGCAGCCCCGCCGGAATAGGCTGTACCAGTGAGCCGGGAACGTGCGGCAAGGATGAGGCCACTGCCGGTCTGCAGGACATTCTCACGCACCTTATGAAGGGCATTGCCCAGTATGCGCGCCGGGCGCGGGCGATGGGTGTTGCCGACAGACGTACGGACGACTTCATTTTTTATGGGCTTTTCACCACGCTCACCAATGTGAACTTCACTGCCACACGTTTTGTCCACCTGATCCAGGAGGCCAGCAAAAGGCGTGAACGGATCAAATTATTGTACGAGGAAGCGGCGCGAGAGCAGGGCAAGACTCCCGAAATCCTGTCCGGTCCGGCCCTCTTCCAACCTGCCGATAGTCTGGAACAACTGCTGCGTCAAGCCCCTAGCGTCGCCATAAACGCCGACGTAGAACATCTCGGATCAGATGTGATCG
>DAIAVG010000176.1 GCA_027445725.1 Acidithiobacillus sp. | reverse complement strand
CGCTCCTCAGTGCGCGTCGGCTCGTAGACCACCCGTCCCTGATCCGCGTCGTAACGCATTTCTACCGTACCGACCAGGGGAAAATCCTTACGGAAGGGATAACCTACAAAGCCGTAGTCCGTGAGGATGCGCCGCAAGTCGGGGTGACCGTCAAAGAGAATCCCGTAAAGATCAAAAGCCTCACGCTCAAACCAGTTGGCCGCCGCCCAGATATCCACCACCGAGGGCACAATCGGCAGATCGTCATCGGCAAAAATACGCACCCGCAAGCGCTGACGATGTTTCAGGGAGAGCAGATGATAGACCACGGCAAAGCGCGGGCCCTCCCAGAGTCCATCGCCGTAGTCAACATAGTCCACGCCGCAGACGTCCACCAACAAATCAAAGGCGCAGTCCGCGTCATCCCGAAGCCGGAGACACGCCGCTAAAAAACCCTCACGGGACAACTCCACGGTCAACTCACCGCGATCCACCCGCGCGTTGCGCAGTGTCTCCCCCAGTGCCGCGCCCAGATACTGGCGCAAATTTTCGAGTGCGTCAGTCATGGCTCACCTGGCAATGGTATTGGTGCGACGGATTTTTTTCTGCAACTGAATCAGGCCGAAAAGCAAGGCCTCGGCAGTAGGCGGGCAACCCGGCACATAAATATCCACGGGCACGATGCGGTCACAGCCCCGCACGATGCTGTAGGAATAATGATAATAGCCGCCGCCGTTGGCGCAGGAACCCATGGACACTACCCAGCGGGGTTCCGGCATCTGGTCATAGACCTTGCGCAAGGCTGGCGCCATCTTGTTGACCAGCGTCCCCGCCACGATCATCACGTCGGACTGGCGCGGACTGGGACGAAAGACAATGCCGAAGCGATCCAGATCGTAGCGCGCAGCGCCAGCGTGCATCATCTCCACCGCACAGCAGGCGAGACCGAAGGTCATGGGCCAGAGAGAACCGGTACGGCTCCAATTCACCACGGTATCAATACTCGTGGTGACGAAGCCTTTTTCGAGGATACCTTCTATTCCCATTCCAGCGCCCCCTTCTTCCACTCATAAATGAAGCCGACGACGAGAATGGCAAGGAAGATCATCATGGCGAGAAAACCCATCATCCCGATCTGATCGAAGACCACCGCCCAGGGAAAGAGAAAGGCAATCTCCAGATCAAAGAGGATGAAGAGGATGGCCACAAGATAGTAGCGCACGTCGAATTTCACGCGCGCGTCCTCAAAAGCCTCGAACCCGCATTCATAGGGTGAGAGCTTTTCACTGTCCGGCTTGCTTGGCCCCAGCGAAGCCCCCATCAACAGCGAGGCCACGCCAACCACCAATGCAACGAGCAGAAATACGAGCACTGGCAAATAGTGGTTCAACATCCCCAACCCCTCCACCCAATCCGGGCCCCGGAAAACGTCATCCAAAAGCCACCTATAAATTATTTTTCTTATATATAAATCAGAGTCCTGTCGAAACCCAGAGACAAAAAAACAGCCCTATAGGCTGCAATTTGGTGCCGAAGACCGGATTCGAACCGGTACAGCTTGCGCCGCCGCCCCCTCAAGACGGTGTGTCTACCAATTTCACCACTTCGGCTTAATATTTAAAACTCTCTCATGACACGCTAACGACGTCAAGGCTTGACGGGGGGTTTTCCTGCAGAAGCAGAAGAAACCGCACCGGCCGCCGGACCCGCTGTTGTTGCTACCGACCGCGTCGGAGCAGCAACGACTGGTGCTACAGATACCGCTGTCGTCACCGGCACTTTGCCAGGCAAGGCGATACCAGAAACCATACTGCTGCTGGAATGGTCGGAAAGATAGGCCAATCCGAGGCTGTTCAAAAAAAACACGGCGCCAATCACGGCAGTGGTGTGGCTCAGGAAATTGCCCGCACCGCGCGCACCGAAAAGGGTCTGCGAACCGCCGCCGCCGAAAACCGCGCCAATATCCGCACCCTGCCCCTTCTGAATCAGAATAAGCCCCACCAGGACGATACAAATAATGACCTGGAATACCAGCAACGCCGTGTACATCGACTCAGCCTCCCCGTCCTGCCGACTCGGCAGCACGACAAATTTGGATAAACTCACCCGCCTGCAAGGAAGCACCACCGACCAGGCCACCGTCAATGTCCACCTGGTCAAAAAGTGCGGCTGCATTGTTACCTTTAACGCTCCCGCCGTAAAGCACTAAGAGACGTTTGGCGAGTTGCGCCGAGTATGCGGCCACCAACCCACGGATGAAGGCATGCACCGCCTGTGCCTGTTCGGGGCTGGCGCTCAGACCGGTGCCAATGGCCCAAACAGGTTCATAAGCAATGATCATATTGGGCTGGCTCGCTTCGAGATTTAACAGCGGCAGGATGGCTTCGACCTGACGGCGCAATACCGCTTCCGTGGCACCTTGCGCCCGCTCCGCTTCAGTTTCACCCACACAAACCACTGGGACAAGACCTGACAGCAACGCCGCCTTAACCTTCTGGGTGACCTGCAGGTCGCTTTCCGCAAAGATTTGCCGTCGCTCTGAGTGACCAATCAGCACATAACGGCACCCCATATCACGCAGCATGGCCCCAGATATTTCTCCCGTATAGGCACCGCTGGCTTCCCAGAAGAGGTTTTGCCCACCCCAACGCAAGCCGCTGCTTTTTGCCTCCTGAGACACTGCGTGGAGCAGAGTAAAGGGCGGGAATATCACCACCTCCGGACGCATCAGCTCCAGCCCGGCATGGAGGATGGCTTGGGTGAGATGCACCGCATCCGCACCCAAGCCATTCATCTTCCAGTTTCCTGCTACCATTGTGGGACGCACGGCAATTCTTCCTTATGATCAATGTCTACGACGACCTCATCGCCCCTGGGGTTGCCGATGGCATGGTCATGATTATCTAATGTTGCGGTCAGTGTAAAGATTCAGCCTCGAACGGTCAATTTAGCGCTCCTGGGACCGCGTGGGTAAGGGCCAGCTTGGCCAACTCTGCGGTCAGCATCGCCGCCACGTCGGCCGCCACGTCGGCAGATGCCGCCTCTACCATGATCCGTAATACGGGTTCCGTACCGGATGGCCGTACCAGTAAGCGTCCGGTTCCTCCCAGACGATCCTCCGCATCCGCAATGAGTTGATGCGCTAATGGCTGGTCGAGCAAACTGTGCGCACCCGCCATGCGCACGCTCTTCAGCACCTGAGGAAAAGGACGGTAGCCTTCGCGCAACACTGCCAGCGCTTCACCAGCGCGGCGCAGGATAGCCAATATCCGCAGCGCGGCAAGGATACCATCGCCGGTAGTGTTCGCGGGTGTAATGATGTGCCCCGATGACTCGCCACCCAACGGGTAGCCATGGCGACGCATGGCCTCCAGCACATAACGGTCACCTACGGGCGCGCGCAACATAGGCACACCGCAGCCAGCCAGCGCCTGTTCCAGAGCGAGATTAGTCATGACCGTACCGACCACACCAGAGAGCTCGCCGCGCTGACACATATCCCGTGCCAGCAACCAGAGAATTTCATCACCGTCGAGTAATTCACCTTGATCGTCCACCAAGAGCAGACGATCACCGTCACCATCAAAGGCAATGCCCATGTCTGCGCCGGTGCGGAGCACTGCGGCACGCAGCGCTTCGGGATGGGTGGAGCCCACCTGATCATTGATATTGATGCCGTTGGGTTCTGCCCCCAGCAATTCCAGGGTGGCCCCCAACTCCCCGAAAATCATCGGCGCCACTTTGTAATTGGCGCCGTGCGCGCAGTCCAGGACCAGATGCATACCGCGCAGGTCGAGATCGGCGGGGAAGGTGGTTTTGCAAAACTCTACATAGCGACCCGCCGCGTCATCTACCCGCCGCGCCTTACCCAGACGCTCTGATGCCGATAGGGTCATGGGCCGGTCCATCCATGCCTCGATGGCCTCCTCCTGGGCGTCCGGCAG
>DAIAVG010000175.1 GCA_027445725.1 Acidithiobacillus sp. | reverse complement strand
TAAGCCAGGCCGACATGAGTGTCGCCTGCATCGAGGTGCCACTGGAGGAAGCCAAATCCTTCGGCGTGATGACCGTCAACAGCGAGGACCGTGTCACCGCCTTTACCGAAAAGCCCCAGGACCCGGTCCCCACCCCCGGCAGTTCCGATCGCGCCCTGGCGAGCATGGGCATCTACGTGTTCAACACCGACTTCCTCTATGAGCAACTCATTCGCGATGCCGACAGCCACGATTCCAGCCACGATTTCGGCAACGATCTCATCCCTTATATGGTATCGCGCTACCGGGTGATGGCGCATCGTTTCCGCAATAGCTGTATTTCCAGTTCCGGGGGAAGCAACAGCCGCTGTTACTGGCGGGATGTGGGCACGGTGGATGCCTATTGGGCCGCCAATATCGACCTCGTACACGTCACTCCCGATCTCGACCTCTATGACAGCCGCTGGCCGATCTGGACCTATCAGGAACAATTGCCGCCGGCCAAATTCGTGTTCGACGACGAAGGCCGCCGGGGCATGGCGCTGGACAGCATTGTTTCCGGCGGCTGCATCATCAGCGGCGCCACCGTCCGCCGCTCCCTGCTCTTCTCCAACGTGCGGGTCAATGACGGACACACCCTGATTGAAGACTCGGTCATCCTGCCCAACGTGCGCATGGGCGAAGGTGCGCGCCTGCGCAAGGTGGTAGTGGACAAAGGTACTATTATCCCGAAGGGGCTGGTGGTCGGTGAAGATCCGGCCGAAGACGCCCGCCGTTTCTATCGCACGCCTAACGGCGTGACCCTGATTACCCCGGAGTTACTTGGCCAGCAACTACATTTTGTGAGGTAATCCCTATGCTCCCGGCGCGCGCGCTTCATGTCATTTTCTGTTGGCACATGCACCAGCCCGATTACCGCGATGCCGACGGCTTCTACGCCTTACCGTGGACCTATCTGCATGCCTGCAAAGATTATTCGGACATGGTGGCCCACTATGAGGAGAACCCCCTTGCCCGGGGGGTGTTCAACTTCGTGCCGATACTGGTCGAGCAGTTGGAGGACTATATCGCGCAATTCCAGAGCGGACAGTTCCGCGATCCGCTGCTGATTGCACTCGCCACGGGAGATCTCAAGGCAGCACTGTCGAACGAGCAGCGGCATTTTCTTCTGGAGCAATGCTTTCGCCTCGACCATGAGCATATGCTCACCCCCTTCCCGCCCTATCGTCGCCTGCATGAGATTTATCAGCTCATGCAAGAAGACGTGACCGAGATGGCAGATTACCTTTCGGTACAATACATTGCGGACCTTCTGGTCTGGTATCACCTGGCCTGGACCGGGGAAACCGTGCGGCGTGGCAGCCCTTTTCTCCAGTCGCTGTTCGCCAAAGGCCGTGGTTTCAGCCAGGAAGACCGTCGGCAACTGGTGGCCTTTCTCGGTGAACTCATCGCCGGCCTGATTCCCCGGTATCGCGCCCTGGCGGAAGCGGGACGCATCGAAATTTCCACCACCCCCTACTACCACCCCATCGGCCCGCTGCTGCTCGATTTCACGGCGGCGCGAGAAGCGGTGGCGGACGCACCGTTGCCTACCTGCCCGGCCTACCCCGGCGGCGCTGAACGCGTGCGCTGGCACATCGAGCGGGCGCAGAATAGCCATCCCCCGCATTTCGGGGTGCCGGCGCAGGGTATGTGGCCCGCAGAAGGGGGCGTCTCTGCCGCCTTTGTCGAAATGCTCGGCAACGCCGGTGTGCGCTGGACTGCCTCTGGTGAAGGCGTACTGGCCCACAGCCTGCTGCTCAGTGACGATGACAGCGCGCCACGCGGCCGGGCAGAATACTTGTACCACCCCTATCGTCTGCAAGGGCAGGGTCCGGCACTCTTCTTCCGTGACGATGCGCTCTCCGACACCATCGGCTTCGACTACAAAACCTGGTCCGGGCATGATGCCGTCACCGACTTCATCCACAAGCTGGAGGCAGTCTGGCGGCAGACCGAACATCAGGGAAACCCGGTCGTCAGCATCATTCTCGATGGAGAGAACGCATGGGAATACTATCCCTACAACGGTTATTATTTCCTCTCGGAACTCTACAAATCGCTGGCTAACCATCCCCACATCCAGATGTGTACCTTCAGCGATTTCGTCAATAGCCATCCAGACGACGTGAAAGCCATGCCACGACTGGCCGCCGGGAGCTGGGTCTACGGTAGCTTCAGCACCTGGATTGGCGACGCCGCCAAGAACCGTGCATGGGACTTGCTCTGCACGGCCAAACAGGATGTGGATCATCATCTCGGGCAATTGCCTGCGGAGCAGCAGGCCAAACTCCTTGAACAGCTCGGCCGCTGCGAAGGTTCCGACTGGTTCTGGTGGTTGGGCGATTACAATCCTTCGGACTCCGTCCGCGATTTCGACCATCTCTATCGTCTCAACCTCCGCAAGCTCTACACCCTGATGCAAATCCCCGCCCCCGACACGCTCAGCGAGCCCATCAGCCATGGCGGTGGTGCGGCGGAGGCCGGTGGCACCATGCGCCGCACCCACACGGAAGAATACTGAATGACCCACAGCACCCCGCTCCTCCTGGGCGTCCATGCCCATCAGCCGGTCGGCAACTTCCCCCACGTCATCGACGATGCCGTATATCGCTGTTATCACCCATTTTTAGAGGCGATGCATCGCTTTCCTGAGTTTCCCTTTGCCATCCACATCAGCGGCTGGCTGCTGGCTTATATGATCGGCCAGCACCCCAGGACCATCACCTTGCTGCAGGAGATGGTGGCCCGCAATCAGGCGGAGCTGGTGGGTGCGGGTGATACGGAGCCGGTGCTTGCCGCGATTCCCCACGCCGACCGCATCGCCCAGATTGAGGCCATGGCCAGCCGACTGGAGAAGCACTTCGGACAGCGTCCGGTCGGGGCATGGCTCACGGAACGGGTCTGGGACCCCAGCGTGGTGCCCGCCCTCAACGAGGCCGGGGTGCGCTACGTTATGGTGGACGACTATCATTTCCTCTGTGCGGGCGCGGCAGAGCATCAGCTCGGCGGCTTCCATCGCACCGAAGAAAATGGTCAAAGCATCGACGTTTTTCCCATTTCTGAGGCACTGCGCTACCGTCTGCCCTTCTCCGAAGCCGCCGCCGCCGTGTCGTACATTGAGGGTATTTCTGAGCAATATCCGGGCAGCGCCGGTATCTATTTCGACGATATCGAGAAATTTGGTGTCTGGCCGGAGACCTATAGCTGGGTGTACGAGAAGGGCTGGCTGGAGCAATTCCTGGGTGGCGTACTCGACTCGGCACACATTCAGCCGGTGCGCTTCCGGGACTATCTGGCACAGAACCGCCCCCAGGGCATCATCTATTTGCCGACGGTATCCTACAGCGAGATGAACGAATGGACCCTGGCCCCCGATGCGGCCCGCTGCTACGCCGCCTTCCGGGAGCAGGAAAAAACCGCGGGCCGGCTGGAAAAGCGTAAAGCCCTGATCCGCGGCGGCACCTGGAAAAACTTCCTGACCCGCTACCCGGAATCCAACTGGATGCACAAGCGCATGCTTCAGCTCTCCCAGCGCTTCCATGCCCTGCCCAGACGCCAGCAGAGCAAAACCATGCGCGAAGATCTGCACGAAGCGCAGGCCAATGACGCCTACTGGCACGGACTCTTCGGCGGTATTTATCTACCCCACCTGCGGCGCGCCGTCTTCAACGCCATCGTCCGTCTGGAGGCACAACTGGACCAGATTCAGGCACGCCCCGCCTTAGAGACGACTGACGTGGATATGGACGGGGTTGGCGAACTGCTCTATCACAATCACGCCCTCCAGTTGATTATCCGCCCGGAGCCGGGCGCCGCCGTGGTGGAGTGGGATTGCTACGCGCTGCGGCACAATCTCGGTGATACCTTGGCCCGCCGTGATGAGGCGTATTACGATAGGATTCGTCACGGTGCCATTGCGCA
>DAIAVG010000174.1 GCA_027445725.1 Acidithiobacillus sp. | reverse complement strand
CCACTGGATCGTCCGGATTTTCTCCGGTGATATACACCCCTTCGGGGAAGCTCGGTGTCACACCGATGATGACATCTGATCCATGCTTGAAGGGCTTGGCATATTGGCTGCTCCCCGCGATGATTTTGGGATGTGCGAATGGCGTGACAAAAAGGTTAGGCGTGACACCAGATACTATGACTGCATAGGTTTTTCCGGGATATACGCGAATATCCGTAGTGGATACTGGAATGCTGCCAATGCGTGCCGCCTTGAAACTCATGTGCGGCGGGATGTTGGACGCGCCATAGGTGTTCATCGCCGCGCTACGGATCGTGTACGGATTGGCGCCGACCGGTGGCGGGGTTACTGTGGCTGGTGGCATATACGGTGCGCTACCGGGTGCGCTGGGCGGCATCGGTGCCGGCATCCTGCCACCGGTTAAATCGGGCTGACTTGGCGCTGCGGGGATGTGCCCAAGACTCGCAAAGGCGGGCGACTGCTGCAGAACTGACGTGCGATCCGGCGAACTCGGCATGACGAATCGCCCAGAGCCGTTATTTGCCCCTTGCGCGAATGCCGCACTACCTGCGCTGGCTTGTTGATATTCTGTCGCTCCCTGTTGACCGAGGCTTGCTCCTTGCGTCAGCGCTGTATCTATAGGGGGCGGCGGCGCCATAACACCCGCGAGCGTCGCTACCGGCCATAAGGCCAAGGTGCAGAGGATCCCGTAACGGCGCATCATTTTGCCCCCTTGTCTTTTTCTTGAGCCATGGTCCATTTGATGGTGTGCGGTCCGCCCTGATAGGCGTTGAAGTTATCCAACACAGGCCTGCCACCTTCTATGTGTACCGCCATGGAAAAGGTGTAATGCACCTTGGATACGGTCTGCCCGAGATTATTGATCTGACTGAGAAGCCCGTAGACAAAAACCGTTTTGTTCGCCGCCTGCCAGATGGTTCGCTTGGCCTGAAAAAAGAAGTTCGCCTGGTCCCCGCGCTCGGCGGCTGCCGTGGCGAGCACCTTGCCTTTAACGATGGCGAAATCGTTGGCATCGAACAGCTTACCGAGGCTATTGGCAACGTATGTCGCGTCGCCTGGCGTAAGGTTTCCGACCAGCTCAGCGACGTACAAGCCCCAGGACTCGTAGTAACCGGCGCTGGCCGTGGCGTACCCGATATTCACGGCCTTATCGAGATAAGGTGGTACCAGAGTGGTCTTGGTCTTCATCGTGAAGATCATCCACTGCTGCGACAGAATCACTATCACGAGCGCTACAATCACGAACAGATACAGGCGACTATTCTCCGCCAGTTTGTCGTAGGTTTTGCGGAAGAAATCCCAGTTCAAGAGATCCACTCCTTGATGTTTCCATTCCGGAAAACATCATTGAGCCGCCACCATCCGAACTGATAGCTCATGTGCGGGAGTACACCGTTGAGCTGGTTGTTCTTCCAGCCCGAGAAGAGGTACACCACCCCCACACTGAGCACTACGCAGATGGTCAGTTCGCGCATCACATAGCCGACAATAAAAAACATGGCGGCTACCGCGACTTCTTCGACATCCCAGAAAAGGATCTGCTGGGTGTCGTCAACGTGGTTGGGCATTCTTACGGCTTGCATGATGTTTCCCCCTTTTGTGCCAGGGTCTTGTCGCGCTTCTGGCAGGCCCAATAGTCGGTACCCGTCTTTCCACAAGGGAGCGTTGCTGGCTTGCAGCTCCACGGATTAACGATGGATGCCTGTGTATGCAGCCGCTTGGCGCCCGCCTTGAACCAGGCCTCCGGGATATGGAACGCGGGCTTCCTTGTCGGAAATGGAATCGTTTGCTGCGGCATCCATGGTGAATGTGCCGGAATCATCCGGGGATGCACGATGATGGGGCCGAATGCGGGAGTATTCACGATGGCCGGCATCTGTTTTCCGAGGACGTGGGCGAGTCCTGGCTCGGGTTGCTGGTATTGCCATGCCGCTCCGAGTCGGGGCTGAGGCTGGTAGATGACGGGGCCTGCGGGTGCGTGCGCCTGGGCCACAGGCTTTTCCATCCAACTGGGCGTCCAGTGGGCGCAGGCCGAAAGGCCCAGGCCAAGAACGCCGCATACAGCCAGACGAAGACCGCCGTGAACAAGGTGGCCCATATCCGGAAAGCGGGAAATGCCAGATGCGCGAAGGGCGTGTAGGTCCACGGCGGAACCCCCGCACCCTCGTTGACATAACTGCATCCCTTGGGGACGGCGTAACCGTCTGGCCAGAATCCCAGGGATGCGCCGGACCAGACTCCGGCCATGAAGGGATGGGCCATCTGCCAGTCCAGGGTTTCCTTCTGCGGGTCGTTCACATACTGCCCGTAGCACGGAATCATCACCTGGGGCACCCATTGGAACTCCCAGGTGTGCCAGGCCAAGCCTGCCGCCATGATCAGAACGAAGATTCGCCATTTAAAAACCCTCAGAATTCGGCACCGGTACATCAGCTAAAACGCTGTGCGTTTTGCGGGTACGGAAGCGCCTCTCGTTGATTAGTGATACGCATAACCGTCACTCCTTTGCAGCACGGTGAGATGCTTCGGGTGAACGTCGAAGGGCTTGTCGGCACCCTTCGCCTTGAATGAAAAGGATGGCCGGAACCGGATGGCGATGCGTCCGGCATGCGTTCCCGCATACTTTCCCCTGGGAACGCATGCCCGCACCAGGTCCCCGGTTTGGAATCCCAGAAAGGACTTGGCCCCGGCCTTGTGCCCGACCGGAAAGCCGTACCGGTTCAGTCGGGCGCGTTGGCGCTCGCCGTGGCCCATGGCCCCTATCGCCAGTGGCCGATGTTCCGGATGGAGCCTGACCTCGGCCCCGCTTTCCCCCGCGCAAGCCGCATCGGTCCAGTGGGCTTTAGGGTAGCCTTGCCGTGACCGATTCCACTTCGTTCTGCCGCCGTTGGCGACTTCGACTCCCAGCCCGGTTTCTTCCAGCTTTCGGTATAACGCCCAGCGGGTAGAATTAACGGCGGCGGCGTCCTTGAGCGGAGCCTTGCGGCTTGCCTCGACGCGGGCCAGGCGCTTCGGGTCATGGGCCAGAAACGCCCGCACGTCCTGATCACTCTTGCGCTGGTTACAGGGGTAGCAGGCGATGGTGAGATTACTCACCCGGTCGCTACCGCCCGTACTTTTGGGGTGGATATGGTCGATGGTGAGCGGCACGTTCTCCGCGTCGCAATACACGCAGGTCCGGCCCCATTTCTCCAGCAGATATTCGCGCACCTCGTAACCCTGCAATTCGCCCTGCTGGTATTCCACACCGCTGATCTCGGGGTTCTCGATGGCCTGCATGTCGAAGCGGTGCAGCATGGTCGAGAGGGCGGATACGGGTGCCAGCCTCCGTAACCTCGCCACCCACGAATCTGTCGTATCGACGCGGTGTTGCAGGGATGGCGCCAGCCAGCCTTCCGGTTTGGTACGGTTCAAAAAGCGTGGAGCGCGGTACCGCAACTTTGCCCGACGGAAGCGGCGATGCCCGCCGCGTTGCTCTAATGCTTTGCGAATGGCGGACCCCCGATGCGACAACTCTCCGGCCCAAAGGACCGTGTGACCGCGCCGCGCAAAGACGGCCACCAGTACCATGCCCGTCACCTTGCTGCCGGGTGACAGTTTCAGGCGGGTGTCCTGTGTCTCCCCGCCCTCCCTGTGTTTCAAAATAACGGTGAATGGAAAGCGCCGGAACACCGCCGCCTTGCCCTCCCGCAACAGTTCCCGCGCCCGTGCCGGATGGCATGGCATGAGCTGTTGCCGATTCTTGTCCAATACCAATACTCTATTTTGCATATCGCTACCTTTTCAGTCTCCCCTTGCGGGGGTAAAGTTTGCCTCGGCAAGGTTATCGGGGCTTTTTACAGATACGGCACTGCTCGCTACACTCCCAGCTCGCTGTTTAACCGTATCTGACAGAGCCTGGAACTGGCTTTCGACCCGAGGGTCCGCATTCCAGGGTGTCGTG
>DAIAVG010000173.1 GCA_027445725.1 Acidithiobacillus sp. | reverse complement strand
ACGATTGATCAGATGACAGCAGCGCAAAAAACGCTGGAGGCCGAGCAGATGCAGCAGGCTAGACTTACACAGGAGGCCGCTCAGCAGCAGCTGGATGAACAGCGTTTGCACCAGAGTCTCATCGAGAAGTTGGAATTATCTCTCACCGGTCATCGCAAGACGATTGATCAGATGACAGCAGCGCAAAAAACGCTGGAAGCCGAACAGATGCAGCAGGCTAGACTTACACAGGAGGCCGCTCAGCAGCAAAAAACCCTGCTATCTGAGCAGCGACAGGCCCTGGTACTGATGCAAGAAGAACGGGACCGGCTACAGAGAGAACTAGAATCCATGCTCAACAGCAAATCCTGGCGGATCACCCTCCCCATGCGCCGGGGGCGGATGGCCTTGACGATGGTCCTGCGCCAGAGCCTCTGGATACCCGGCGCACCGGCGCGCTGGGTCTGGCGACGCCTGCCGTTGACCATGCAAACCCGGGCGCAGATCAGGGCGCAGCTGCTGCCCTCCACACGGCTGTCCATCGGCACGCTCATGGAGCAGACGCCGCCCACGCCGGTGCGTTGCCGCGACCAAGCACTGCCTCTGCCGACCCCGGTGCGGATGATCGCCTTTCATCTGCCCCAGTATCATGAGATCCCGGAGAACAACCAGTGGTGGGGGAAGGGGTTCACCGAATGGTCCAACGTCCAGCCAGCGGAACCGTTGTTCCCCGGTCATTACCAGCCCCATGTGCCCCTCAACGGGTACTATGACCTGACCGATCCTGCGGTTTTACCGCGCCAGGCGGAACAGGCGCGGCGCTATGGAATCGAAGGATTCTGTTTTTACTTCTACTGGTTTCATGGCCACCGATTGCTGGAAAAGCCCTTGCAGATGCTGTTGGAGCACCCCGAATGGGAGATCGCCTATTGTCTGTGTTGGGCCAACGAGAACTGGACGCGGCGCTGGGACGGCCTCGAACAGGATGTGCTCGTCGCTCAGGACTATTCGGCAGAGGACGATCACGCTTTCATTGCCTACCTGGAGCAGTATCTGCGCGATCCTCGATACATCAAGATCGATGGGCGCCCCCTGCTGCTACTGTATCGACCCGATTTGCTGCCCGATGCGGCGGCTTCCGTCTCCCGCTGGCGGGAACACTGCCGCGCATCGGGCGTTGGCGAAATCTATGTCGCCTATCCCCAATCCTTCGAAAATCGCGATCCCCGCGATTACGGCATGGACGCAGCTGTGGAGTTTCCGCCCAACAACTCGGCACCGCCGGAATGCCCCGCCGTGGACCTGGGCTGTGGGTCTGAATTCGATGGCCATGTCTATGACTGGTCGATCTTTCCGCAACGCGCCGCGCACTATACCAAGCCACCCTATACCCTCTTTCGGGGGCTGAACCCTGGTTGGGACAATACGCCGCGCCGCAAGCAACGCGCTACGATTTTCGTGAACCACGATCCCGTATCCTATCAATCCTGGGCCAAGGCCGCCTGTGAGGACACCATCGAGAGGATCGCTTCTCCGCAAGAACGCGTGGTGTTCATCAACGCCTGGAACGAATGGGGCGAAGGGGCGCACCTGGAACCGGATATCCGCTTAGGATGCGCTTACCTGGAAGCTACGCATATGGCCCAGATCCGCAGTGCCGTGCGCGAGGACGCACTACCGCCTAAATCATCGCGCATCGCCGTTGTCATCCACGCCTTTTATCCGGAAGTCCTGCAGGATATGTGGCCATATCTGCAGGCGTTGCCACCGGAACAGGCGGATTTATGGGTCACCACCCCCGAAGAGCGGCGGGCGGAGGTAGTCGCGATGCTTGCCCCGCTCGGTCACGCGACAACCGTGGTTTCAAGCCCTAACCGGGGCCGCGATGTGCTCCCGTTTCTGGGCATTCTACCGCGCATCATGACGGAGGATTACGGCTACGTGCTCAAGCTGCATACCAAGAAATCCTTGCATCGCGTGGATGGCGCGTCGTGGCGGGACGCCTTCTATAAAAAACTGCTGAGCCAGGAGAATCTGGAAACCTGGCAGGAACGCATGACGCAGGACCCAACACTTGGGATGGTGGCCCCGCAGGAGTACATCGTGCCCATGAGCCTGTTCTGGGGATCCAATGCCCGCCAGTCGCTACACCTCGCACGACGGATGGGCATTGCACTGGAAGCATTGTCTCATCTACAATTTGTAGCGGGCACGATGTTCTTTTGTCGCTGGCAGGCATTATTGCCTCTTTGGGCGTTAAGTTTACGACCGGAGGACTTTGAGGAGGAATGCGGACAGGTGGATGGTACCCTGGCGCATGCAGTGGAGCGTACCTTCGGTATGGCCTGCCACGCAGGCGGTCTGAAAATAGAGGGATGTTGAACGACCGGCGATGCGCTAATATGGGACGATTGCCTGGGTGGTCTTCCACTGGAATAGCTTATTTGGATGGGGATGCTATCAAAAATAACGGGCTCTTCGTCAGATTGAGTGGGTAGGGGTGGAACGCTGTGGAGCAGTCACGCCCTGAGGCGTGTCAGGTCCATGACACCCGTGACCATACATGGCGGCACATGGATTTCTTAACACATTCTTTGCCAAATCGATACCAATCGTCGTAATGTCACTCATGGGATGAACCTCCTGTTTGAAAAGGCCCCCATGCTGGCATCGGACCAGCGCTGGGGGAAGAGGACGTTCATCCCATTAAACCCACCCGCAAGGGTGGGTTGGTTAGACGCTTACGTTCATCCCGTAAAAACTTGGTGTAAGCCGAATACCAAGATATCTAATGCAGTATAGAATTATAGAACTGCATAATATAAATGGCACATTGCTTTAAATTTATTGAAAGGTGGCGCCAACCTGGCTTTCTTTCCAAGGGGTTCGTGATTTATTGCCGTGCGGATTATACATTAAGTTTTCCTGTATCTACTAGGTTGCGAGACCGTGCTTCAGTAGCCAAGTGTACGCATTTTGCGCCCACCCAGATCTGATGCCGAGAGTGGTTCCGACCTTGGTAATAGCCTTCCTATTGTTCGCAATGTTAATTAATAACCATTTGTGTTTGAAGTCATCCTGCGCCATTATCAATTGCTGTGATAAATTGTGACGGTATACCCAAATATCTAACGCGCCGTGCTTGAATTTCATGTTCGGATTGCCGAAAGTTCCGATAGTGCATCTTACCCATTTAGGATCAGCCCGATCAAACATCACAAACTGCGGTTCCTGACTGTTTGGTAGTACCGTAGCACCGAACCAAAAGTGATCGTCCCCGCTGGATAGGCGAGGGATAAGGTACCCCATATTGCAGCTCAACGGCCTTGCCGTAATCCCTTCGTTGGAGGCAATACCAAGGAGTGGCGCGCCAGCCTCAAAATATTGTCCATATCCATTGTAGAGATTATGTGTGACAAACCACTTGGCTAGGGAATGAGTACCGGCCCAGTTGGAGGTGTAGCGCCAATTGGCATGATCTATAGAGGTAAATCCGAATATGATATATCCGATCAAGGTGATTAACAGCAGTAATTTTGTGAGATTGCTGCCCGCAAACCAGCGAACGGCACCAAATGTAACCAGTGCCACGATCCCCCGGTGTCAGATACCGTCTTGGACGGCATTATGCAACTCCCAATTTGGGGTTAAACGGTTTCCCCGACTTGAGGACGCCAAAAGCCAGATGCAGGAGCTTGCGCATGGCCGCGACCACCACTTGCATGGGGCGTTTACCGTTGATCAGGAGACGATCGCAAAAGGCGGCAATGACTGGGTTATGCTGTTTGGCCACTACCGCCGGCAGGTAAAGCGCTTTGCGTAGCAAGGCATTCCCCGCTTTGGCAATGGGGGTCTTTCCGGCCCACTGGCCCGACTGGCGAATACGGGGATTGAGGCCAGCGTAGGCGACCACCTGTTTGACCGAATGGAACCGGTCTAGGGGATGGAGGAAGGCCAGCAAGGTGGCGGCGGTATTGTCCCCAATGCCGGGAATACTGG
>DAIAVG010000172.1 GCA_027445725.1 Acidithiobacillus sp. | reverse complement strand
CGTCCTCAGACAGCCTTAGCAGAATGGAAATGTCCACACCTTCATCAATTTCGCCGATCTCCTCTGGAGTGGATGGAAGCGCGTAATGGTGGAGCATCTGCCGGGTATCATCATACTGCGGGCGAACGTAAAGTTTCCTATTTCCAGACCCAACAGCAGACGGACGTTTCCAATATCCAGAGTGCCCAGAGCACGGCAGCCCAGGCGGCGCCACGGCTGCGGCGGGCGGAGGGTCGCAGAGCGTGGCGATGGGCGTGGGATACATGCCCAACGGCGGCGAGGGGCTGGCAATCTCCTACCGCGTCCGCCTCTTGCGGCAGATCAACGCTGTGGGCACGTTCTCGGGCAACCCGGAAGGGGGGAGAGATCCAGGGCGGCGCCGGCGTGGCGTGGAATTGGTGAGCGGCATGAAGGCGTGGCGATTCGTCGTGTTGTCATGGGTGTTGATCGCATGTTTCGGCCTCGACGGATGCGCCTTAGTGATTCTCCCCGCTCAGATCGCCCTGTGCGCTTCCGCCCCCGCCGGGGCGGGGTGCCAGGGCATGGCCGACTTGTCGGCGGCGGAAGCCGGCGGGAGGGGCGGGCAATGAGCGCGAAGGTTTTTCTGAAGGACGCTATGGCGCTCTGGTTGAGCATTCACAGCCGGTTTCTGTCCTGGGCGAAGAGGCGGCATGGACACCGCCGGATGCGGGCCACGTGGACGGCTGTGCGGATTTTATCGATTAAAGGCGCGGATGATCGGGAGACGGTCGCAAGGCGCGTCGCTTACCTGCGCAAGATCGATCCCTGGGTGTTCGAGGAACTGGTTCTGGACGCTTTTCAGCGCCGGGGATGGACGGTCGTGAGGAATCACCGCTACACCGGAGACGGAGGCCTCGATGGCAGGGTGTACGCCGATGGCGTTTGGTGCGGCGTCCAGTGCAAGCGGTATAAGGGCGACGTGCCGTTGTCGATGATCACGCGCTTCGCCAGGGACTTGAGGAGGGAGGGCTTGACGCGGGGGTTCTTTATCCACACCGGGAGGGTGACAAGAGCGGCCTTGGACAACGTGCCGCAGGGGATCGTGATCTTGTCGCCGGTCGATTTGGTGAGGTGGATCGGCAAGTAACATGAAGTTGGAGCACTAAAGGTATTTCGGTAAGCTGGGCTGTAACAAATTGATCAAAAATGACACATTTTGCATGTTTTGGGCGTTATCCGGCGAATCCTGCCACTAGGAGCGCCGTGCCAATGAACAACATGACTTTTCCCATGAGGCTTCGTATCATCCCAAACTGGCCACCGGGAAGCGACCGTAGATGCGCCTTGCGCGTGACCATGTCGGTCTTGCTGGCGGTTTTGAGAGCTCGCCAGGCCTGCATGATCTGGGGCGACACATCACCAGCATCGAGGCGGCGCAAGGCTTGTTTCAGCTCCCGCAGGGTAAGGACCCCATCCGGTTTTCCGTTGGGGAACTGTGCGTCGCCGATCATCAGCACCCAATCCTGGACGGGCACGCCGGGCGCCAGGTGCTCGACGGCCTTGCGATGGCGATAGTTCTGGTCCTGGGGATTGTGCATGGCGTTCTTGCGCCGACCAATGTATTGCACCCAGTCCTTGCGTCGGCCATAGGTGTAGATTTTCCCGGTGTAATTCTTCGTCTCCAGAACGAAGATGCCCGTCGGCGTCAGTACCAGATGGTCGATCTGGGTGAGACCGCGATCATCGGGCAGGATTATGTCGTGGAGTTGGGCCTCGCCCAGGCCAGAGATGGCGGATCGCACGCGCCATTCGCCGACTTGGCCCTTGGCCATGGGATACAGCAGCTTGAGGGCGGCGATGTCCAGGAATCCGCCCACGATCACGGCTATGGAGGCGTTCAACGCCATCACAAGGGCCTCACCGGCTCTTTTTCCCGGCGGTCAACAACGCCTGCATGAACGCAGGGTCATCAAACAGGGTTTTGATGCCAGCTTGCAATGCGCGATCCACGGCAACGCCCGCGTTATGCCCCGACGTAAGCATGGCTCCGGTTTCGCCCCTGGCCGTAATATCTTTCGAGAACACCTCCTTTCCTCCGGTCGTTAGTACGGCGACCTCCATATTCAGCTTCGCAACAGCTTCGCCTTCAACAAGTCCCATCTCAAAAGCGTTGTGTAACTCCTTGACGGTGGCATCGACGACAACATGGCCATTGCTTCCGGTACCAAAGCCGCGTGCGACAAGCTCTTTCTCGATGGCGTCCCGCACCGTTGTGGATATAGGCTCTTTGGCATATATCGGTGCCAAGGAAATGTCCAGGGTATCTTTTTTGCGCCCGATCCACTTGTGCTTCTTCTCGTTTTTCACGACGACATGCACCACCACATTTTTCGCGCCAGGCAGGGCTGTGAGGTTCGCCGGTGCCTGGTAGGTCAGTGGCGTAGTGGCCGTGGTAATGGCGCACCCGGAAAGTGCCGGGACAATGATCAACGTGGCTATAAGCGACTTGCGTAACATTTACCTTCCTCCTTTTAAATCTTGATATCATAATTTAGTGAACTAATTTTAACTTGGACGCTGGAATTGGGGTGTCTCCATCATGTCTGCCAAGTCCTCGGCCTTTAGATGAGTATAACGTTTAAGCATTTGTAAGGTTTTGTGCCCAGTTATGGTTGCCACCTGCATGGGATTGAATCCTCGCTCAAAGAAGCGGCTTGTCGCTTCATGACGAAGATCGTGAAATCGTAGATCGCTAATATTTGCCCGGCGGCAGGCCCGGACGAAGGACTGATGGACTGCATCGTAGGTGGTCTCAAACACACGCCCATCAAGAGATCTTGGGAGACTTCTCAGGACGTCTCTGGCTGCGGGAGACAAGGGCACCCGCCGTATCTCGCCATTCTTTGTGAGTGGGAGCGTGGCTACCTTATTCGCGGGGTCGATTTCGGTCCACATCAATCCACTGGTGATTTTTCGGGGTTTGTCATCGCCATCGCTTTTCCAGGTTTCCAGAATCTCACCAGATCTCATCGCAGTTTCGATGGCGAAAATCACCACCGGGCGCAGCCAAGGGTTTCGCGATCCGGCGCAGGCATCAAGCAAACGAGTTTCCTCATCTCCAACCAGGCGTCGATCGCGTGCTTTTGATTGAGCAGGCATTCTTATCTGGAGCGTGGGGTTGCCCATGGGTAAGGCCATGCCCCACTCCTTACTGGCAAGGTTGAACAGTCGGGACAGTAGAGCAAGTTCATGGCGAACGGTTTGACTAGTGATGCCAGTCTCCAGACGGGTATCGCGATAGCTGGCAAGCACAGAGGGCGTGATGCTGGCTACAGAGCGTTTTCCCAGGTGTTCATTGAGTATTTTGGCCACAGATCGCACGGCTTGTTGCGATTTCTTGCTGGGTAAAATCTCTCGCACATACCTTTCGAGTAAGTCCTTTAGGGTCGTCCGTTCGGCTTCCGC
Organism: Acidithiobacillus sp.; assembly: GCA_027445725.1. Next base: position 564 of record DAIAVG010000172.1, on the reverse strand, counting down.
TCGCGATACAAACACCCCTTTGTCCATCTCGCTTTCGATGTTTCGTGCCCAGACTTCTGCCGAGCGCTTCGTTCCGAAGGACTTGACCTGGTCGGGGTAACCCTTTCGGATCACCCGAGCCTGCCAGCTGGTTATCTTTCCATCCTTGTTGTGTCTTGCCCTGATATTGGCCATGCACCGCTCCTTTTGGGGTAGCCTGGGCAGGACTCATTTGGACACAAGATGGACAAAAGGCAGTTGAAACGACAGCAAAATCATGTTAACCTCTTGTTTAGTTTGGTGCCCCGAGCGCGAATCGAACGCGCGACCTACCGCTTAGGAGGCGGTTGCTCTATCCACTGAGCTACCGAGGCTGCGGTCATTCTAGCAAAAGGCAATACCGTGCGGCGAGTACCTTTCCGGCGGTCAGGTAAGGGCAAAGAAATAAGCCCCGTAACACAGGCCATTGAAAAGAAAATGATAGGGCCGCAGGGTAACGCCGCGGCGCACCAGAAGATAAGTGTATCCCCCGGCCAGCAGCGTGAGTCCCGCGCCCAGTAGAACAGGAGGGGAGGGTGACCATGG
>DAIAVG010000171.1 GCA_027445725.1 Acidithiobacillus sp. | reverse complement strand
CGGATATTTCCCTAGATGTGATGGCCCCGGGACAGACGCTCAACGGACTGTCGGCGCGACTGCTGGAGGCACTGGACCAAAGCCTGTCTGATGTGCAGCCAGATTGGGTTCTGGTACAGGGTGATACCACGACGGCCTTATGTGGTGGTCTGGCGGCCTTTTACCGGGGCATCCGCGTAGCGCATGTCGAGGCCGGCTTGCGAACAGGAAATTTGGCCAGTCCGTTTCCCGAAGAGGCTAACCGCCGCTTGCTGGCTCAGATTGCTACCTTACATTTCGCCCCCACTAGGGCGGCGAGGACAGCCCTTCTGGGAGAGGGGATTCCTCCTGGAGCAGTCTGCCTGACAGGAAACACTGTGGTCGATGCAATCGGGATGGCTCTGGACATCATTTCCCAGACCGAAAAGAGCGAGATCTTGATGAGAGTGCTTGCAGAGGCAGGTGACAAACCACTGGTGTTGGTGACCTGCCATCGTCGCGAAAGTTTAGGTGGGCCACTAGAAGAGATTTGCCATCTGCTTAAGCGCTTGGCGGTACGGTATGAGAATTTCCACTGGGTATTTCCTGTTCACCTCAATCCCTGTGTACAGGAACCAGTACATCGAATCCTGACGGGGATAGCCAATCTGAGCCTTATTGGACCGGTTGATTACCTGACCAACCTGAACTTCATTGCCCGCGCAGCCTTGGTTGTTAGTGACTCAGGAGGTATCCAGGAAGAAGCACCGAGTTTCGGTGTGCCCGTGGTCGTCATGCGTAATCACACCGAACGTCGAGAGGGTATTGACGCTGGCTTTGCCGGTCTGGCTGGCCAGTCCGCCGAGAATATCGAGGCCGCTGTTGTCAGCTGGATTGAAAATCCTGAGCGGAGAAAGCGCCTTAAGCGCCAGCCAAATCCCTATGGTGATGGCAACGCCGCGCGACGTATTGTAGCTGCCATTCGGGGGGAAGCGGTTGTCGAGTTCGATGCCTGACGCGCTGACTACCCCCCCGCTTTATGAACACTGTATCCTGTTTGCGACCGCAGACTGGGATGATCCGTACTGGACCAACAAGCAGCATTGTGCAAAATCCTTGGCAGAGATGGGTGTTATGGTTCTTTACGTCGAGAGTGTTGGCCTGCGTAGCCCGAAGGCGGGTAGCTCGCGAGACTGGAAACGGCTCTGGAACCGCTTGGGTAAAGGAATGCACTCTTTTTTTAGAGGAGCAATCGAGCGCGCACCGGGCATCTATGTCCTGTCGCCTTTGGTGATTCCCGCCGCGCACCGCCGCCCCTTGCTAACGTGGATCAACCGCTATCTTCTGAGGTGGGCGATTAAACGTTCGACATTCGGGCGGGGCTTTAAGGCGCCGCTGATCTGGACCTACCACCCATTCATGCTTGATGAGATTGAAGGGATGAAAAACAGCGGCCTTCTGTATCACTGTGTGGACGACCTAGCTGCAGTGCCAGGTGTCGACGCGCAGGCATTTCGTGCCGCCGAGGCCCAGTTGATCAAGCGCGCCGATATCGTCTTCGTGACCGCCACGACCCTGCTAGATATGTGTCGCAACCACAACCAAGAGACACATTACCTTCCCAACGTGGTCGATGCCGAGCACTTCGGCAGGGCGTTCCAGGATGCTCCATTACCTGCCGATTTGGTCGAGATACCCGAGCCGAGGCTCGTCTACCATGGGGTTCTGTCAGACTTCAAGATCGATTTCGAGTTGCTGCTCGCCTGCGCGCACAGGCGGCCAGCATGGCAGTGGGTCCTTATTGGCGAAGAGCGCGAAGGCCAGCGCAGCGATCTGGTTGCTGAGCTTGCTGCACTGCCCAATGTCCACTGTCTGGGCTACAGGGCATATAAGATCCTTCCAGACTACCTGCGCGGTATGCAGGTAGGCCTTTTGCCTACACGACTGAATGATTACACGCGGGGAATGTTTCCTATGAAGTATTTTGAGTATTTGGCAGCAGGCCTGCCAGTAGTTTCCACCCGCCTGCCCTTTACCGAAAGTATCTTGCAAGGACTGGCTGTCGGAGATGACCCCGATGCATTCGCGCGGGCGATTGAAGCGCAACTGAAGTCTGGCCGGCTCACAGTGCAGCAGTCACGTGAGTACGTCGGAGAAAACACTTGGCAATGTCGGACACGGAAGATGCTAGAAACGGTGATCGCTAGACGGAAAAATCTCCAATGAAAGTACTGTTCGCAACTTACCCCATGGCGTTTCATACCCCCGGCGGCGGCGAAATCCAATTACTGGCTTATCGCAAGCACCTGACGCGTTATTGCGTTGACGCGTCACTGTTTGATCCTTGGGCGCCAAGATTTATGGATCACGACATCGTGCACTTCTTTTCATGCGTTGGCGGCTCTGTCCATTTCTGCCAATTCGTCAAGCAACTCGGTCTTCCTCTGGTGGTTTCGCCAAGCCTCTGGATTACTGAGCAGACCAAGCGTCTGTATCCTGTGGATGAGATATGCGCACAGCTGGCTTTGGCGGACCAAGTCGTAGCAAACTCCGACATGGAGTGCGACACTCTTTCGTCTGTCCTTGGATTGCCAAGGGAGAAATTTGCCACGGTGTACAATGGTGTTGAAAAATGCTTCTTCGAGGCCGCTGATCCAGAACTATTCCGTGGACACTTCAATATTGACGATAGATTTATCCTTAACGTTGGAAACATAGAGTCCAGGAAAAACCAGCTGGGGTTGGTACGCGCCATGAAAGGCTTCCCGGAATGGCGGCTCATCCTAATCGGCCATGCCAGAAGTCCTGAATACCTTGAGCGGGTTCTTTTCGAGGGTGGGGGGCAAGTCACTTACCTTGGACCACTTGACCATGATTCACCATTATTGCGGTCTGCGTACAAGGCGTGCGAAATATTTGTATTGCCAAGCACACTTGAGACACCGGGGCTGGCGGCGTTAGAAGCGTTTGCACAGAATGCACGGCTGGTCGTTACGCGTGAAGGCTCGTGTTTCGAGTATTTTGGCAACCGGGCCACCTACATCGATCCTATGTCCGTCGATTCAATTCAGCAAGGAATCAAGCAAGCGCTCGAAGTCCATAATTCTCCTGATTGTGACTCTGCGGACGACACCTATAGCTGGGTCAATGTCGTGAGGCGCTTACCGGATGTGTATCGATCTGTATTGGCGAAAGCAGGTTTAAGAACCGAGGTAGTTGAAGAATGAATGGCATTCTCTGTGCGGCAGGTGCACACGATTCAGAACAAGACCATGACGGCGAGTTTCGTTGGCTTGGAAACCTGGTCAAAATTCAGGTTGCTGGTCTTGAACGCGTGCTGATTGTAAGCGTCTGACTGTACCGGTTCCGGTTGTTTGGACACGGGTTTACGCATCAGACGGCCTTTCTGAGAAGGGCGGCCTGACGGGCTTCCCGGGGTGTTAGCGATCACGACGAAGCGCATCAATTTGGACCATATGCGCGGACCTCGGTCTGTTTGGGGTGTGGGCGTGTAACTGTCGCGGGGTTGAAGTGGAGGGCAGGCCATTCATGCCGGCCCGTGCCGGGGAATAGGACTGCTGTCGGGGCGGGAGGCTATCGGGGGCAGCTTGGTAGCCGCGGCTTACCGTTGTCGGACCCGGGCGGCTTTGCCCGGAAGGGCGTGCGGCGAGCACCGCGGGTACGCCGGGGAGGAACGCCATGGAATCTTTCGCAGAGGAAGGACGGCTCCCGCATGACCGCGCCGGGGATAGAGGCCGCTTCGTCCGGGATTCCCGCCGGGAACAGGGCTTCGATGGCGCAGCCGGTGCCGGTATCCATGGAGGATTCCTCGTGGGTTTGGGATTGCGCGCGCTTAGCGCGGGGCGAAGCCTGACTGGGCCAGCGCCGCGCGCAGGCGCTCGGCAACAGCCTGCATGTCGTAGGCCTCGCCATCGTCGGCGGCGAGGCCCCGGTAGTGGGTGAAGCCTGCGCGCTTTAGGAATTGCGCGAAGGATAGCGCCTCATCCTCGGTCGCCTCGATGCGCAGGATCAGGCTGTC
>DAIAVG010000170.1 GCA_027445725.1 Acidithiobacillus sp. | reverse complement strand
CCGAGATGGAAGTGCAGCAATTGCAGGCTATCCAGCGCATTTTCTGCCCGCAGACGGTGGACGAGTTCGAGAATGTCCGCCGTAGACAGGCCGAATTTAGACTTTTCGCCACCGGTATTCTGCCACTTGCCGGAACCTGCGGATGCCAGCCGCGCGCGCACCCCAATCCGGGGTTTAACGCCGAGCTTGCGGGCCTCATTCAGGATCAGAGGCAGTTCCGAGGGTTTTTCCACCACCAGGTAAACCTGCATGCCCAACTTCTCACCCGTCATGGCCAGGCGAATATACTCGTTGTCTTTGTAACCATTGCAGATGATGGTGCCGCCCACCGGCATCAGTCCGATGACCGCCAACAGCTCCGGTTTGCTACCCGCCTCCAGACCGATGCTACCCGCACCGGCACGCAAAATTTCTTCTACGACGCGCCGCTGCTGGTTGACCTTGATCGGATAAACGGGAGTGTAGCTGCCACCATAGTCGAGGGCGCGGATGGCATCGCCAAACGCGCTGTGCAAGCGCGCAACACGATCCCCGAGAATCTGTGGAAAACGCAGGAGGCAGGGTAAACCGAGGGAATGTTCACCCAGTATTGCCGCGACATCGGCCAGCCCAATGACGGCGCCCTGAGGGTTGGCGTCGGGGCGGACGATGATCTGCCCATCCGCGCCCACATCGAAATATCCCTCACCCCAATGTGGCAGGTTATACAGATGGCGACTATCCGCGACCGACCATGTCATGCGCTCACTCCCCCGATGCCCTGCGCGCAGTCTACGGGCTCAGCGGGTCAGGAGACAAGGGGATCACAAGGCATCATTGGCAAAGTCCGCCAGACGCGAACGCTCCCCACGACGCAGGGTGATATGTCCGCTGTAGGCCCAGTCCTTGAAGCGATCCACTACATAAGTCAGACCGGAGGTGGTTTCCGTCAGATAGGGCGTGTCGATCTGGGCGATATTACCCAGGCAGACGATCTTGGTCCCCGGACCGGCACGGGTGATCAGGGTCTTCATTTCCTTGGACGTCAGATTTTGCGCCTCGTCGATGATGACGAATTTCTCCAGAAAAGTACGTCCGCGCATAAAACTCATGGACTTGACACGAATCCGCTTACTGATCAGATCCTGTGTCGCACTGCGCCCCCAACTGCCGCTCTCATCACTGCCGCGCGCCAGAATTTCCAGATTATCCTCCAGCGCCCCCATCCACGGCAGCATTTTTTCTTCCTCCGTGCCGGGCAGGAAGCCGATCTCATCGCCCACCGGTACCGTCGCGCGGGTGATGATCACCTCCGAGTAGCGCTTCTGCTCGAAAATCTGATGCAGCGCCGCCGCCAGCGTCAGCAGCGTCTTACCCGTACCCGCATGACCCAGCAGGGTGACAAAATCAATGTCCGGATCCATGAGCAAATTCAAGGCGAAATTCTGCTCCGGATTACGCGCCAAAATGCCCCACACCGCATGCCGGTCACTCCGATAATCTGTTATGCGCTCGATAATGGCGTGTTCCGGATGCACTTCACGGACAATCGCGGCAAAGTCCTCGGCCGTTCCTTCCAGTGTGTTGAGTGCGATAAATTGATTGGGGTGCCAACTCTGAATGGCGGGGCCGCGGATTTTGTAATAACTCCGTCCGCTCTCCTGCCAGGCGTCCAGATCACGACTATGCAGCTCCCAGAAATCGGCGCTCAGCGTCTCTGCACCAGTGTAGAGCAGGTCTACATCGTCCAGAGCACGATCGTTCTGGTAATCTTCCACCCGGATGCCGAGGGTGCGCCCCTTGATGCGTAAATTGATGTCTTTGCTGACCAGAATCACATCCTTTTCGGGATGGCGATTCTGTAAGGCCAGAGTCACGGCGAGGATCTCATTGTCCGCCTTGCCACCAGCCAGGTCTTCCGGCAGCACCTGCTGATGTGCGGCAGTCTGGAAATAAAGCCGTCCCTGAGCATAAGGCAGCACCAAACCCTGATCCAGATCAGCCGTATCCGTCAGCATCTCGTCCAGATAACGGCTAACCTGACGCACATTGCGTGCCTGCTCACTCAGACCCTTTTTGTGCTGATCCAGCTCCTCCAGCACGATCATCGGCAGCAGGATGTCGTGTTCCTGAAAACGGAATAGCGCTGATGGATCGTGCATCAGCACGTTGGTGTCCAGAATGTAGAGACGCGCCCTCACTTCATTTAAGCCTGCCACTTCCCGGCGACTCATGGTAACTGCTTGACGATTTGCAGCATGGCGGCCGCATGTCCGGCGGCCTTCACTTTACGCTCGACGTAGGCGATTTTGCCTTCCCGGTCGATCACGAAAGTGCTGCGTTCAACACCAATACCCACCTTGCCGTAATTGTTCTTTTCCTTGAGCACATCAAAGGCCTTGCAGAGTGCTTCCTCGGTGTCGGCCAGGAGCGGGAAAGGAAAGTTAAACTTGCAGGCAAACTTTTCATGGCTGGCGACGGTATCTCGGGAAACACCGAGAATTTCCGCGCCAGCGGCCTGAAATTCCTGGTAAAGTGCCGTGAACTCCTGCCCCTCTGTCGTACAACCCGGCGTGTTATCTTTAGGGTAAAAATAGAGCACCACGACCTTCCCGCGCAGGTCATCGAGGCTGATGGACGATGCCTTACCATAGGCTGCGGCATGAAACCGGGGTGCAGGTTGACCGACGGTGATGGTTTCTGAGGACATGAGGAACTCCTGAGTGGGCCTGACTGAAAATCTAGCGCGGCAGATGGGGCGCTGTCCAGGGAAGCAACACAAGGCCATTGCTTGCACCCTCCCCGCCTTCTGCTCTAGCATGACTTCATGACGCATTTATCACCCCCCCGCCCCCTCGCGGCGGAAGTTTCCGATGCCGAGGCAACGCAGCGTCTCCGCGCTATCGGACAGCGCATCACCCGTTTACGGGTAGCGGTCTTCAAGACACTGCTGGAAGCTGAGCAACCACTGAGTCACCCCGAGGTACGGCAACGTCTGGAGGCGTCGGAAACGGGGGTGATTGACCGCGTCAGCCTCTACCGTAACCTGGAATGGCTGGTACAGATCGGACTGGCCCACCGGATCACGGCAGATGACCGGGTCTGGCGCTTTAGCGCCCGCCGTGAAGAAACGGCCACCCAACACCCGCATTTCCATTGTGTCTCTTGCGGCCAGGTGTTTTGTCTGCCCGAAAGCAACGTACCAGCGCCCCCCTTGCCCGCCGATTACTCCATGATTGAAATGGAGCTGGTGGTCAACGGGGTCTGCGCCCACTGCGGGAAGGAACCGCCGAAAAAACTCGATAAAAAAGTCATTGCCTTATAACGCGGCGTGTTGCGCCTCGCCCGCCACCATGATGATCAGTCCTCCAGCTCTTGCGCGTTCACCTTCGGCACATTCTGCAAAGGCGGACGTTCCCAATCGTAATCACTGGTATTGCCGCCCCGTTGTTCGTGTGCCTGATAGCGCTGGTACGCATGCACTTTTGCCACCTCTCTCTGTAATTCCAATTCGGCGCGGGCAAAATCCATCGGATGAACCGCGGCCTTCGCTAAGGTGCTTTGCGCGTCTTTGATGCGCTCCTTGCTATCCTGAATATCAATATCCATGATCCGCAGACTGGCATTGGCGAGAATAGTCACGATATCGGGCTGAATCTCCAACAGCCCGCCCTCCAGAAAAAGAATCTGTGCCTGACCGTCGGCTTGGGTAATACGCAACTCTCCGGCACGCATCCCTGACAGCAAGGGCGCATGCCCAGGCAGTATTCCGATCTCGCCCAGTTCCGCCGGCACTGCCGCAAAACGCGCCAGTCCGCTGTATACTTCGCCATGGATATCGACCACATTGATACGGAACGTTCTGTTCTGTTGCATAGTTATTCCTTTTCTGAAAGCATCGCCAAAAATTGTGCTTCAGTGAGCTGTTTCAAACCCAATTTTTTGGCTTTTTCGGCCTTACTGCCCGCCTCTTTCCCGACAATCACGTAGCTTGTTTTAGCAGAAACGGCGCTGCTGACTTTCCCGCCCGCGTT
>DAIAVG010000169.1 GCA_027445725.1 Acidithiobacillus sp. | reverse complement strand
CTCCGGCTATTAACCCATGGCGATTGTCCATGAGCACATGCCCAAGATAAGCCAAACGAGAAGCTTCTCCGGGCGTCTTTTTGTAGAGCCCGGCATCGTGTCCGTCACCGATTTGTGGTTCGCATTACTGCGTGACGGGCCGCAGAAATCGCAGCCATCGCCCTCAAGGTCCTCAGGATCTTTCGGCTGGAAGGACTTCTGCGAAGCCCAGGCCTCCAATAGGTTGCCATCGACAGAGAAGCGTTCTTCGGAGAGTAGATTCTGTCTGCGGGTCTGTTCCAACACGGAGCGGACGAATTCCCGCACCGTCCCGTGACCCAGCAACTGATCGCGATTCTTGGTAAAGACCGTCGGCACCCAGACCGCGTCGTCCATCCCAAGGCCCACAAACCAATGGAACAGCAGGTTGTAATGGAGCTGCTCCATTTCAGCTGCCGTTCCGATCGGATGCTGTAAAATACTGCAGGAGCAGGGCCCACAGAAGAAATTTTGGTGGGATCGACGGACGGTCAGTGGTGGGGTGCATCGCGTTGAAGTGGCTTTCCATCTTCGCCAGAGAGCTATCCACAATCGCCCGTATCGCCCGCAGCGGATGATCCTGCGGCACCCGCTGCACCAGGGCGAGGTAACTGGACAGTCCGCGCGTCTCTACCTTCGATCCGCGAATCACTTTAATCCCCGCCATACCGTTTCGGCCATTATACCGCCGACTTTTTCATCATGGTCTCAGTGCCGCCAGACACCAGCCCATGGTGGCGGCCCTCGCCGCGGTGCTGGTGCGTAGTAGACCGGCGCCGCAGGTTCATACACGACGGCAGGCGGTGGGGGTGGCGCATATACTACGGGCGGAGGGGGTGCGTAGTATTCGGGTGCGGCATAATAAGCCCCCTGGCTGCTTACCTCCGCACTCAATCCTGGCAGCCCCAACCCCAAGGTGAAACCCAAGCCGTCTCCGTCATCATCATCTGCATAGGCCCCACTTGCACTAAGCAGCAACAATGCTGCTGTAATCAGAGCCATCCAACTTCTCGATTTATTCTTGTTCATTGTTGAACCTCCTTTTTCAAAGAGTCTCACGAAAAGACATATTGTACCCCCAAGCCAATACCGTAATCCGGACTGCCATTGGTTAAGCCTTTATCCACAAACAGCTGGATCCCTGAGCCTGCGGAAGTGAGATTATAGTTCCAGGCTAGGATTAGATCAGCTGGCCCACTGTAGCCGGGCTGTTCTGATTGCGCTCCAGAAAACATCGCCGTGAAAATATTTCGCGGGGTGACTTCAAAGCTGGATCCAAGATTGTAAGTCCAGATGTTTTGCAGATTATCGCCGGGAGGATTGCCCACAATCCGATAGGCCAGGTGCGCGAATGGAAAGATGCGCGTGCCTATGTTGTCATTCAAGCCGACCCCAAACTCATAGTCGTTTCGTCCCGTGCCCAGCCCTTGGGCTGCCGAAGCAGTGCCAAACTTCACCTTCGCGAAGGGCACAACCGAAGGGACCAGCCCTTGGTTTTGGATCGCCGTATAGTGAGCTGCCAGCCAGATGTCCCCTATGCCACTTGCGCTATGCGTTCCTGTGTTGGTTTGACCCCTACTGGCGATTCCGCCGCCTGAGAGAGTGGCGCCATTAGGTAAACCTGACACGGACAGTTCGGGAACGGTAAGTTTTAGCCGAAGTGTGGAATTCTGGTACTGAAAGTAGGTAGAGTTATAGAAAATATTAAGGTTGCTATTGGTTCCGAAGGAGCCTTGATAGAAGGCTGGCAAATCTCCGATGGTAAACTGACCGGAGGCCTGCGCGGATCCCCACGCCAAGGCAGGAGACGCAATCAGTAGATAGAAACCCTTTTTGTATTTGCGCATTCGAGATCCTCAAAAAGGAAGGAGCTCCAGAGGGCATGTCCTCTGGAGCGAGCACGTCAGTGGCTGAAATGCGGCACCTGAATGTGTGGCCTTTGAATATTCGGGCGCTCTATGTTAGGACGCATAATCATGGGACGAGCCATCATTCCATGCGGATGCATCGCACCGGGTCCAAAGTGATTGCCCCGCATCATACCGTCGTTATCGACGTAACCGTGCCGATGCTGCTGGACTTGGTTGTATGCCTGTGGGTTCCCAGGCATTGCCGGGGTGGCTGGATTTCCGGGACCATTAGGCTGTGCGGGGGTGGCTGCATACGAACGGGCTGGATAGGGAGGGTTCGTGGGCATAGGAGTTGGTGTGCCGGCCGGCTGAGTGGGCACCGAACCCCCAGGTGGCGGTGGTGTCATGGCTGCGGGCGGTGGGGGCATGGCTCCAGGGGTGGGAGCAGTTCCTCCTGGCGGTGGTGGAGGCAATGCCGCAGCGGCATAACCTGCAGTCATCGCAAGACCTATTCCAAAAAATGCTGACGCAAGAGCTTTATTCATGGGTGATCGTCCTCCGTTCGAGTTACCGCCAAGGAATTCAAGCATGAACTATGCCAGATGTGGCCGCAAGTGTTTATCATGGGACAGCATTCGTCGCATGTACTCAAATGGCGACGGTCGTGCATTCATCTGACGGACAACACGCGCAATCACCTTGCACTGCGCCAGTTAGCTTCATGTCTACTTGTCGTCATATCGTGACAGCGGGGAGCTAGTGCCTCTGAGCCTAGAGCAAACCCAACAAATACCCTGCACCGCCCCAAAAGCTGACCCAGGTCACGGCACCGAGAACATTCCAGAGGTAGAAGTCTCGTAATGGAACTTCTGCAGATCCGGAAATATATCCCTGAAGCTGTCGCAGTGGCACCACAAAACGCCCAAAGAGGACCACAATGCTGCCGTATTTCTCGAGGAATCGATGAGTTTTCTGTAAACGATCAGGTGTCACACCGATCCATTTCCCGTGTTTGCGTAGCCAGGAGATGCCCACTCGGTCCGCAAGAAAATACGCGAGAAACCAACCCAGGGAGGTGCCAGCAACGGCGAGAAGGAAAAGCAAGCCCGGATTCAGCGTTCCTTGCGCGGCCAGAAAACCAGAAGCGATCAGAAAGGTCTCCCCGGGAGCAAAGATTACTCCTGCACTCTCGATCAGCAGACTGCCAAACACCATCCAGACGCCGTATTGACCAACAACTCCAGCCCCTGCCTGCACGGTGGCGTGAAGTTCCTGCAGGTATGCCATTGCCTCATGATGCAACCATTGCACGATGTATCGTCATCCTTGCTGTACTGCCCGTTTCTGGGCGGAGATTTTGGGTAACCAATGATCCGTGGCAAAGTCTGGGAGTCTCTGCAATCGCTCTAGCGCCGCGTAGGCCGCTTTGGGATTGTCTTTGCGTAGCCACAGAGTGGCTTGTTTCTCGGAGGCAAGAATCGCACGATCCGCGGTCCTACGCCCCCACCAGCGAGCAAGCCCAGAAAACAGTCCAGAGGGCGGGTTTTCTGCAGCATGCAGCATCATTTTGTAGGTATGAGGATGCTCTAGTCCGCCGATTCCAACCAAGGTCAGCCAGAGCCTTTCTGCGGTAGTGAGCGGATCAAGCCAAACCGGGCTGACTGCGACACATCGAGCTTCTCTGCCAACAATCGCCGTGAGGTAGGGTGCATCCGGAATGTGCGCGACGTGCGCAATCGTTTTGCTACGATCGAGGTAAATGCTGGTTTTCGTCCCCGATAAACGGCGCGCCTGCGCAAAGATCCTTCGAGTCCTGGGCGATGGCTGAACCGCGTTCCTGCGCAACCAATGGCACGCACTTCTGGATGAGAGGATGACATGCGCGGATACCGTAGTGCTACCCATTCCAGCGGATAGGCCCAGTACCGCGACCAACACCAGCGGCCATTTCCAGGAAGATTCTGTCAAGACTTTCTCCATGCGAATGATTCTTCCCAAAAGATAACGCCCCCGGATCTATACGAGAAACGGGGGCGGTTTCCGAGGCTATCTGGGCGGTGGTCCTCCCGGTGGTGGTCCTCCCGGTGGTGGCCCTCCCGGCGGTGGCCCTCCCGGCTGTGGCCCTCCCGGCGGTGGCCCTCCCGGCGGTGGCCCTCCC
>DAIAVG010000168.1 GCA_027445725.1 Acidithiobacillus sp. | reverse complement strand
GGGCACGAAACAGGTCGCCCCCTGCCCTTTCACCCGTCTGCCGCGGGCGTAACACGGTGACCCGATAACCGCGCTCGCGGAGATGCACTACCATACGCTGCAGCGTATGGGCTACGCCGTTCACCTCTGGCGGATAGGTTTCCGTGATGAGGGCCAGGTGAGCAAAACCTTCTGACATGCGTGACCCACGCCTCGCGTCGATAAAACAAATGGTTTAGAGGATTACCATTGCAGGCAAAAATCTGGCGTGATCCACTCCTGCTCCTGCTCCAGATCAGCAGCCATCAGCGGCATTTCTGTCAGCCATTTCGGTGGTAATGCCAGCACCAGTTTTTTACCGGACACGGTCAAACCCGGAGGTGCCGTCAGTGGGGTCGCGCCACGATGAAACAGGATAGCCAAGCGTAGCAGGATCGCCAACTGCTGCAACGCCACTACATCTTCAGCCGCGATACCCAGAGCACGTAACTGAGCAAGGCCCGGCAGGCGTTTACGCTGGGCGCGCACGAGCGCGGCAACAACGCCCTGCTCACGACGGGAGAATCCCGCAATATCGGCATTCCGCCAGACGTATTCACCATGTTTGTGAAATCCCGAATGGGCGATGTCGAGGCCGATATCATGGGTCAGAGCGGCCCAGTGCAGCCATTGCTGATGCCCGCCGTGGAGCGGCCAGGATACGGCTGCCGTCTTGAAAAAATGCTCCGCCCACTGCGCTATGCCCTGGTTACGCTGCACCTGGCTGTGAAAGCGTTCCTGCAGGCTGCGGATGCTCATCTCCCGGGTGTCTTCCTGATGGATGCGCCCGAGCAGGTCATAAATAGCCCCCTCGCGCAAAGCGCCCTCAGAAAAACGCATTTCCTGCAGACGCAAGGACTCGAAGAGCGCGAAGAGAATGATGAATCCACCCGGAAAAACGGCGGCACGATCCGCCTTCAGGCCTTTCAGTTGGGTCAGCGCACGTACTGAACCGAGACGCGCCATTTGCTCGCGCAGCCAGTGCATGCCAGCGTGGGTGATGCGCGAACCCTGACCGTTCTCCGCGAGGACACGGGCAATCGCCTTGATGGTACCCGAAGAACCCACCGCCTGATCCCAGCCATGGCGGAGAAAATCATCGAGCATGGGTTCTACCGCCATACGCACCCGTTTTTCAAGACGCTCACAGGCAGCCGCCGTAATCAGCTCATCGGGAAAGTAGGCACGGGTAGAGGCCACACAGCCAAAATGCAGGCTTTCCCGCAGAACGGGGGTAAAACCCTGGCCCACAATCAGCTCCGTACTACCCCCCCCGATATCCGCAACCAAACGCCGTTCACGCGCATCTACCGCCAAGCTGTGCGCCACGCCGAGGTAAACCAGACGCGCTTCTTCCCGGCCAGCCACGATTTCCACCGGGTAACCGAGCGTTTCTTCAATGGCATGCACAAAGCCTTCTCCAGCACTCGCCTGGCGCAAGGTATTCGTGCCGATCACCCGCACCCGCTCCGGGCGGATACCGCGGAGACGCTGTCCGAAGCGCGCCAGGCAGTCCAGTGCGCGCTGTTCTACCGCAGGATCAAGGCTACCGTCATCGCGCAGACCTTCAGCCAGACGAACGCCTTCACGCAAACGATCATGCAGACGGATATCAGAGCCAATTTCTTCTGCAACCACCATATGAAAGGAGTTGGAACCCAGGTCCACGGCCGCCAGAAAGTTTTTGAGTTCTGCTGTGGCTGTGGATTCCACCATGGCTATTTCCTCTGGATACTTTGTTCTACCTCGTCTAATGGAAGATGCCGGACACTTTTCCCTTTAGCAAGATAAATGACGTATTCGCAGATATTCCGGGCATGATCGCCAATACGCTCAATGGCCTTGGCGATAAAAAGCGCATCAATGGCCGGGGTGATGGTGCGCGGATCTTCCATCATGTAGGTAATCAGACGGCGCAGGGCAGAACGGTATTCCTGATTGAGCACCTCATCGCCTTTGGCGACGGCGATGGCTTCCTCCGCATCCGCACGGGCCAGGGCATCCATGGCGCGGCGCAACATATTCAGGGCATAGTCGGCCATGACGCCCACGTCTCTGAGAAAGGCCGGATTGTCGTTACGCGCGCCATGTCCCATAGCCAGGGCCATGTCGGCAATTTTGCTGGCCTTGTCGCCCATCCGCTCCAGATCCGCGATAGTCTTGATCAGGGTCATCACCAAACGCAGATCACTGGCGGCAGGCTGACGCGTAGCCAGAATATTGATGCACTCTTCTTCAATACGCACCTCGTAACCATTCACCTCATGGTCACGGCCAATCACCTCACGGGCCAGTTCGGCATCTGACTCCTGCAGTGCCCTGACAGCATTCGTGATCTGCTCCTCCACCACCCCCCCCATGGCGAGCACCAAGGCGTGGACCTCATGGAGTTCTTCATCAAAACGCTGGGAAATATGTGGTTCTTTGTCCATAGCTGCGCTCCTTAACCGTAGCGACCCGTGATGTAGTCTTCTGTCTGTTTTTTACCGGGATTGGTGAATAACTGATTGGTAGGCCCAAATTCCACCATCTCGCCGATATACATAAATGCCGTGTAATCAGAGACGCGCGCCGCCTGCTGCATGTTGTGGGTGACGATCAGAATCGTAAACTGATTGCGCAGTTCACTCACCAGCTCTTCAATCTTGAGGGTAGCAATAGGATCCAGCGCCGAAGTCGGCTCATCCAGCAGGATCACCTCTGGTTGCACTGCCACTGCGCGCGCAATGCACAGGCGTTGCTGCTGCCCGCCGGACAACCCCAGCCCGCTCGTCTTGAGCTTATCCTTAACCTCCTCCCAGAGAGCTGCCTGGCGCAACGCCTGCTCCACCCGCTCGTCCATCTCCACCTTGCGTAATTTTTCATAGAGCTTGATGCCAAAGGCGATATTGTCATAGATGGACATGGGAAAAGGCGTTGGTTTCTGAAATACCATACCGATTTTAGCGCGCAGCATATTCACATCCATGCCGGGAGCGAGAATATTCTCGCCATCCAGCAGTACCTCGCCGGTCGCCCGTTGCCCAGGGTACAGAGAATACATGCGATTAAACACCCGCAGGAGCGTCGACTTGCCGCAACCCGATGGCCCGATGAACGCTGTCACCTGATTTTCTGGCATTTCCAGGTTGATATCTATGAGGGCCTTGTTGCTCCCGTAAAAAAAATCCAGGTGGCGGACGGATATTTTGGTTTTCTGAGGTTCCGACATTAACGCGGACTCCTGTCTTTGATAAGAAAGCGAGAAACGAGGCCCAAGACTAGCACAGCCATGGCAGCTATCAACGCACCCGCCCAGGCCAGATGCTGCCATTCCGGATAAGGACTCATGGCAAATTGAAAAATGACTACGGGGACATTGGCGATCGGCTTGTCCAGATTCATGCTGAAGAACTGATTATTGAGCGCCGTGAACAGCAGCGGTGCGGTCTCGCCGCTAATCCTTGCCACCGCCAGCAGAACCCCGGTGAGTATACCAGAACGCGCAGCCCGATAACTCACCTGAACGATCATCTTCCAATGCGGCGCCCCCAGGGCCAGGGCCGCCTCACGCATGGTACCGGGAACCATGCCCAGCATCTCATCAGTGGTGCGCAGGACGACGGGCAAAAGCAAAATAGCCAGTGACAAGGCCCCGGCAAAACCCGAGAAGTTCCCGATGGGCACCACCACGACTGCGTAAATAAACAGGCCGATCACGATGGAAGGCGCGCTGAGCAGAATATCATTAAAAAAAAGGATGACTCCCGCCAGGCGGCTGCCTTGCGCAAACTCGGCGAGATAGGTGCCGGCCAGGATTCCCACAGGGGTACCGATCAGCACCGCCACGCCGATCATCAGCAGGCTGCCCACGAAGGCATTGCGCAGCCCGCCGATGCTGCCGGGCGCTGGCGTATCTCCTGTAAACAATTCCAGGTTCAGGGCGGTAGCGCCATAAGAGAGGGTGGTCCAGAGAATCCAGACCAGCCAGAAGAGGCCAAACAGGGTCATGGCTACCGCCATGCCCAGATTGAAGATAT
>DAIAVG010000167.1 GCA_027445725.1 Acidithiobacillus sp. | reverse complement strand
ACACTATGACTTCGAACTGCTGATGTCAGGGGTAGAGGCAGCGGCACGCCGTAGCGCGGTACCGGTGGCTCTCCATTTTGACCGTGGAGCGAACCTGGAAGCGGCGGTGCGGGCCATCCGCCTGGGCTGCAACAGCGTGATGATGGACGCCTCCCAGTCGACTTTCTCCGATAACATGGCGCATACGAAGACCGTAGTCGAGATGGCCCATGCCTGCGGGGTGCCCGTCGAAGGGAACTTGGGTTACCTCCCTGATGCAATGGATATAAACGCCCAAGGGCATCCTGCCACGTTACCTTCCACCACAGTGGCCGAGGCAAAAGGCTTTGTCGAACGCACGGGAGTAGACTTCCTCGAGGTGTCCATTCGGGCGGAACAGAGTTGTCCAAACAGTAAAGCCAAGCTGGATATTCAACGGCTTCGCAGCCTCAACCAGGCGCTTGGTATTCCGCTGTCAATCCACTGCAGGATCCGGCTCGACGATGAACAATTTCGGCGACTCATTGTCCATGGCGTGGCCAAGATCAACTGTTTTACAGCGTTGGCGGAAGCCGCGAACGCGGCGATCCGCGCGCGGGCAAGGTCAGCGCCGGGTGCTGGTTACCTGGATTTGGTTCAGAGCGTTGGTGCGGCAATCAGCGCTGAGGCTGAGCGATGTATGCGCGTGTGGGGTGCTGCCGGGCGGGCTGCTGAGGTGTTGGCATGCTGTCGTCCGTGGGCACCCGTGGAACACCTGATCATCCACAATGTTATTGGCATTTCTGAAAAGGAAGTGGCTGCGATGATGAGTGAGGGGCAGCAGGCGCTGAGCACCATTCCTGGAGTGCGGTCAGTGATTACGGGAAAGGCGATGAAAGAACACGCTCAATACCGCTACTGCTGGCGGGTACGTTTTGCAGCACCGGAAGTGATTGATTCCTACCACAGGCACCCTGACTATACAGCCTTCACCAACCGGCGTTTCCTACCCGTGGCCGACAGAGAAATCAGCATCGACTACGCTATGGAAAGCTTATGAAAAGCATTCAGCACGCCGTTGAGCTGGGTATGGCAGGCCTCACCGGACTATTTGTCACTGGTACTGACACGGGCGTCGGCAAAACCTGGGTGGCGGTGGCACTGACCCGTCTCCTGGTGCAACGGGGCCTATCGGTGTGCCCGCGCAAACCGGTGGAATCCGGGTGTGCCTCGGGCGAGGATGGCCTGCTGCCCCAGGACGCTGCCGCGCTCTGGAAGGCTGCGGACAGTACCGAATCGCTGCATCAGGTTTGTGCTTATCCACTACGGGCGGCGCTCTCACCGGAGCGGGCTGCTGCCCTGGAAGGTCGAACGCTGACTCTGGATCAACTGGTAACCGCTTGCCAGTCGGGCATTGGCGCAGACAACTTCTTGCTGGTGGAAGGCGCTGGCGGCCTGCTCTCCCCGCTGGCGACGGGAACCACCAACGCCGATTTGGCCGCCGCACTGCAGCTGCCTATGCTGGTAGTGGCAGCCGATCGCCTCGGTGTCATCAACCACATCCTGCTCACTGTGGAGGCATTACAGCACCGGGCATTGCCACTGGTTGGCGTGGTGCTCAATCAATCTGGGCCGATGACCGATCCACTCATGGATAACGCCGCCGACCTGGCGCATTGGCTGGACTGTCCAGTGGAGCGGATACTGCATCGGCCGGGGCACCAGGCACCCACGTGGATGGGCATTAGTCCGTTTCTTCATGGCCTTGCCAGCCGACTTGCAGCCGCCCATACCGCGCCAAAAGCGATCCCTCCCATCACCGCAAACTGTGCGGCGCAGAAATGAATCAAAGGGCCATTCTATGCGAAGTGAACAGGGCTGAAGCCAAAGAGATACATCCGTTGGCCTACAACCCAAATTTGGTCATGATTAGCCGGAACACTGTCTGGCTAAGACTCCACCAGCAGCGGTTGGAGTGGTCCTCTCATGACCAGCGTTCGGCGCTGCTGGCCGTGGCGGGGAGCCACTAACCCCATGCCTGCGCGGAAGAAATTGCTCGCCGCCGTGCAGCGGGCTGCGGAGATCCTGCGCAGCGGCGGCCTCGTCGTCTTCCCCACGGAGACCGTCTACGGCCTCGGGGCCGATGCGGAAAGCCCTGCCGCCGTGGCCCGCATTTTCGCGGCGAAGGGCAGACCGGCTGATCACCCGCTGATCGTGCATATGGCACGGCACGATCACCTTAACCAATGGTCCAGGGATATTCCGCCAGCGGCCTTCGTCCTCGCGCGGCGTTATTGGCCAGGTCCACTTACCTTGATTCTGCACCGTGCCTGCCGCGTGCCCGATGGGGTCACCGGTGGTCAGGATACGGTAGGACTGCGGGTTCCCGATCATCCCCTCGCCCTGATGCTGCTCGAAGCTTTTGGCGGCGGCATCGCCGCCCCTTCGGCCAACCGCTTTGGCCAGGTAAGCCCCACCACGGTAGCACATGTGCGCGAGGAACTGGGCGATGCCATGGACTTCATCCTGGACGGCGGGCCCTGCCGGGTGGGCATCGAGTCCACCATTCTCGATCTGAGTGGGCATCAGCCCCGGCTGCTGCGTCCCGGCGCGATTACGCTTGCCGAGATCGAAGCGGTCCTGGAGCAGTCCGTCATCTCGCAGGGAAATGATGCGCTGCGGGCGCCGGGGATGCTGCGCTCCCATTACGCCCCAAGAACCCCTCTCTACCTAGTGCGGACGGGGCTTCTGAAAGCGGAAATATGCTGGCGCATCAGACAGGGACAACGCATCGGGGTGCTGGCGATGCCCGCCACGCAGTTACCCGAATCCTGCCTCCGGCACCATATGCCGCCGCATCCGGCGGGATGGGCCCGCGAACTTTACGCGCAGTTGCGCGCTCTGGATCAGCAAGCGCTCGATGGTCTGTTGATCGAGGCACCACCTAGCGGCGCGGACTGGCAAGCAGTAAGCGACCGACTGGTGCGCGCCGCATCAGCGCATACGGCCTTGCGTTTCTAACGTTCAATCTGTTACGGCCCCCTTACTGGCCGAGGAAACCAATTTGGCGTACTTCGCCAAAACGCCGCGCGTGTGGCGCGGTGGGGGTGCTCGCCAGAGGGCGCGGCGACGTCCGATTTCTTCATCAGACACGTTGAGTTGTAGCAAACGCTGTCCGGCGTCTATAGTCACCGAGTCTCCCTCGATGACTAGTGCGATCGTGCCCCCCACTGCGGCTTCCGGCGCGACATGACCGACTACCATGCCGTATGTGGCGCCGGAAAAACGGCCGTCCGTAATAAGGCCAACGGAATCGCCCAATCCTTCGCCGATAATCGCCGAGGTAGGGGATAACATTTCGCGCATACCGGGTCCGCCCCTGGGCCCTTCGTAGCGGATGACCACGACATCGCCGGGCTTGATTTTCTGCGCCAGGATCGCTTCCATGCACGACTCCTCGGATTCAAAAACCCGTGCCGGGCCGGTGATTTTGTGCGCCATGAAGCCGGTGGTTTTCGCCACCGCGCCCTCGGGCGCAAGATTGCCCTTCAGGATGGCAAGGTGCCCTTGGGCATAAATGGGATTGTTCCACGGACGTATCACCTCCTGATCCGTACGCGCTTCGCTCGGCACATCCTGTAAAACTTCCGCAAGCGTCTGACCGCTGATGGTCAGCGCATCGCCGTGTAACACGCCGTGGGCGAGCAATATTTTCATCACCTGGGGAATGCCGCCCGCCCGATGCAGATCGGTGGCGACGTAACGGCCCGATGGTTTCAGGTCGCAGAGTACCGGCACACGCCCGCGCATGGCCTCGAAATCATCAAGGGTGAGTGGTACCTGTGCCGCATGCGCAATGGCCAGCAGATGCAATACCGCGTTGGTGGAGCCGCCCACGGCCATGGCCACCGCAATGGCGTTTTCAAACGCCTGCCGCGTCAATATCTGGCGCGGCAGGATTTGCTTTCGGATGGCGCTTACCAATACCTCTGCGGACTGTGCCGCACTCTCCGCTTTTTCCGCATCCTCCGTCGCCATGGTGGAGGAGTACGGCAAGCTCATGCCCATGGCTTCGAAGATGG
>DAIAVG010000166.1 GCA_027445725.1 Acidithiobacillus sp. | reverse complement strand
CGGGAATTGCAGCAAGAAATCCGGTGCGCGCAGATCGACATAACCGACCGCGGCGATGGTCGCAATCTGCGCCAGATTCAACACCGGCGCTGCGGCCACATCTTTCCACGCGCACGCCTCCTCCTGCAGCACCGCCAATGCGGCAAGCACCTTGCCGCGAGCACGCTGCAACATACCGGCATCCTGGCAATCTTTACTGTGGCGTTGCTCCAACACCCAGGCAACCGTGGTATCCATAATGCCGCTGGCCAGCGCCTCAATCCGCAATGTCTCAATGCGGGCCTCCGGATCATGGGGGATGATGGCAGGTTCGGGGCGCAGAATTTCCAGATATTGGATGATCACTGCTGAGTCATATACGGCCGAGCCGTCATTACGCACCAGCACGGGGATCTTGCCTAGCGGATTGTGCTCCAGTGCCCCATGGTCGGCGGCGCGGAGGTCCACCCACTCCAAAGCACAGGGGATGTTTTTTTCCAGCAGTGCGATACGCACCTTCCGGGCATAGGGGCTGGTCTGCGTAGCATAAAGTCGCATCTTCATCTCTCCTTTTCCGCTGAGTCTAGGCCGCTATCTGTTATCATGACGAAAGCATCGCCCCAAGCCAACCCCAGAAAGATAAGCAGACCATGAATTACGACCATCATTATCACGCCGGCAATGCTGCCGACTGCATCAAGCATCTGGCCCTGAGTCTCACTTTGCAAGCCCTGATCCGTAAGGACACGCCGCTCGCTTACATCGACACCCACGCGGGTGCGGGACGATATACACTGAGCGCGCAAGGGGAACACTTGCAGGGCGTTGCGCGCCTCTGGGCGGACCGGCGCAGCCTGCCGCATGCGGGCGCCTGGCTGAAAATCATCAGCAATGAGAACAGCGACGGCGTATTACGCCACTATCCCGGCTCACCCGTCCTCGCCGCCGCCCTGCTCCGGCCTGCTGACCGGATGGTGCTCTGCGAACAGCAGCCCGAAGTAGCGACGCGTCTGCGCAAGGCGATGGGCAAGCGGGCGCACACCAGCATCATCGGCGAAGACGGTTATCGCACCCTCTTCGGGCTGATTCCCCCGCCTGAAAAACGTGGCCTGATCCTGATCGATCCGCCCTTTGAACGCAGAGATGAATGGGAGCGCCTTGCGGACACCCTGATCCGCGCCTATCAGCGCTGGCCGCAAGGGGTGTATCTCGTCTGGTACCCGGTAAAAATCCGCGGTACGATCACCAGACTGCGGCAGGCTTTGCGCGAGCGCCTGCCCGCTTTTACCTGCGAACTGTTGCAGATGCCGGAAGAAGGCCGGGAACAGCTCTTCGGCAGCGGACTGATCATGGTGAATCCACCCTGGGGTCTGCGCGAGGCACTGACCGCCGCCCTGACGGAACTGGGTCCGCTGCTCAGCGCGCCACAAAGTGGTGGGCTGTGGTCCCTGCATTGCCAGGGCTGGCCGGGTCCGGAGAAGAGTTAGCCGGTGTATGCCAGACGCCGCCACCCGGACCCGTCGGCGCGCTCTTTAACGGATGATTTATCAACAAGGAACCACCATGAGCACCCCGACACTGCCCAATATCGACCATGTGCGCAAACTGCTCCTCTACGGCGGTCCCCTCGCGCAGCTTCAGGGGGAACTGATCAAACAACCCGGCCAGGAAATCAGTGTTGCCGTACTTTATCAACTGGCCCTGCGCCATGGCGTCATCAGTCCGACGGCGGCGCGGGAGGGACTCGCCCTGCTCGCTGCAGCAGGGACCGCCGGTGATACCGGGCGTATCATCCTGGAACAGGTGCTGG
Organism: Acidithiobacillus sp.; assembly: GCA_027445725.1. The sequence continues at coordinate 2,255 of DAIAVG010000166.1, read as the reverse complement.
CCGAAGGGGATTTTCTGGCCGTGCGGGTGATGCGTTGAGCGATCGTGACCATGCGCCTGTATAGCTGGAACGTGAATGGCTGGCGCGCCGCCTGCCGCAAGGGTTTGCGCGAATGGGTCGCGGCGGCGCAGGCGGATGTGCTCTGCTTCCAGGAAATCAAGGCCGATCCGGACCGCCTGCCTGCGGCGGAAACCGCACTGGAGGGTTACGATGACCGCTGGGCGGTCGCCGAACGCCCGGGTTACAGCGGCGTCGCCACCTTCAGCAGAGCGCCCTGCCGGCCACTGGCAACGGGCCTGGGCATCCCGCGCTTCGACCGGGAAGGCCGCGTGGTCGTCACCAACTGCGGTGATTTCGACCTGTATAACGTCTACTTCCCCAACGGCAAGAAGGATACCGAACGCCTCGCCTTCAAACTGGATTTCTATGCCGTCTTCCTGGAGCTGATCAACGCACGGGTCGCCGCAGGCCGGGCGGTGGTATTCTGTGGCGACGTCAACACCGCCCATCAGGCCATCGACCTCGCCCGCCCCAAAGAGAACGCGAAAATATCCGGCTTTCTCCCCGAAGAACGGGCCTGCCTGGACCAGTGGGTAGCGGCGGGCTGGGTGGATAGCTTCCGTCACCTGCACCCGGACGCGGCGGACTATTCCTGGTGGAGCCAGCGCACCGACGCCCGCGCCCGCAATATCGGCTGGCGCCTCGATTATTTCTGGATACATGAAAGCCTGTTGCCGCGTCTGCGCGGGGCCGGGATTGCCACCGATGTGACCGGCTCCGATCATTGCCCGGTCTGGCTGGAGTTGGACTAAATGAACCTTGAACAATATGCCGCCTTCGCTATCACCACACTGCATACGGTAACCGATTTCCGGCGTTGGGGAGCCAGCCGTTTTGCCGCTGCCGGGCTCGACTTCAGCCAGGGCCAACAGCAACCTCGCGCCGAAGCTGACACCCTCATCGCGCGGGCGCTGCACCTGGAGCCGGAAGACCTTCCAGAACTCGGCGCGGCCCGTCTGTTAAACAGCGAGAAAACCACGATTCTCAACCACTTTTATCAGCGGGAAATGCTCCGCCGTCCTGCCGCGTACATCACTGGCGAAGCCTGGTTTGCCGGACTGCGTTTTAGCGTCGATGAACGCGTCCTCATTCCCCGCAGCCTGCTTGAACCGTTTATTGAGGAGGGCTTCGCACCCTGGATAGAGGCGTCGCAGGTGCAGCGCATTTTGGAGATCGGCACGGGCTCCGGCTGTATGGCCATCGCCCTGGCCCTGCGCTTTCCGGATGCCGAAGTGGATGCAGTAGATATTTCCGCCGAGGCCCTCGCCGTAGCCCGCACGAATGTGCAAAGCTATGGCCTGGAGGAGCGCGTGCATCTGCATCAGTCCGACCTCTTCGCCGCATTGGATGGACAGCGCTACGACCTGATCCTCAGCAACCCGCCCTATGTGGACGCGGCGGCCATGGCAGATCTGCCCCCCGAATACCGGCACGAGCCCCGTCTCGCCTTGGCCGCCGGCGACGATGGCCTGGATTGCCTGCTCCCCCTGTTGGAGCAGGCGCCACACCACCTGCAGACGGGCGGCGTGCTGGTGGTGGAAACCGGCGATGCCGAAGAGGCCCTCATCCGCCGCCGTCCCGACCTGCCCCTGATCTGGCTGGAGCATCCGGCGGGCGGCTCCGGCGCCTTTCTGGTCGTAGCCGCGGCCGACGGCGGATTTTAGGGACCCACGCAGGCTCAGTCCGGCGTCGCCAGCAGATCCAGGAAAGCGCGCACCGCCCGCGAGTGAAATTAGCGTTAGCGTTAAATTAGGACAAATTCCAAGGATCCAGCTTCGTGGAAACATCGCCATCCCTTTCCAAAACCTGGCCCCTCTTTGCGGGGGTAGGCCTCGCCCTCGGTATGGGCTCCTTCGACGGCGCCTCGGTGCAGGGTATTTTTCCCTACGTCGCGGGCGGCCTCTCCACCAGCAGCGATCATGCCCTCTGGACCCTGACCTACTTCATTGTCCACTGGTCACTGGGGATTACCCTGATGCCCTGGACGACAGCCCGCTTCGGGATGCGCCGCGTCTTTCAGGTGGCGGTTACCGTGGCTATGGTGGGCACCGTCATCAGTGTGGCGACCGATAATCTCTGGATTATGCTGCTGTCCCGCGCTCTACAAGGTATAGCGGCGGGGCTTCTCGTCCCCCTCAGCCAGAGTCTGTTCTTACGCCACAGCCCCGGCCGATTTCACGGCCCCGTAACCATCT
>DAIAVG010000165.1:3845-4075 GCA_027445725.1 Acidithiobacillus sp. | reverse complement strand
ACATCGGGCAGGCCGACTCCGTTCCGGCGGCTGACATCTGCCAGGTTGTCCGCCAGATCGCAGGGAATCCGCACGTGCACTTCCACCCATTCCGGGTCGGACACGGCCGGAGGGTGCCCATCCCGCCATCGAAGCCCTTTCTCCCAGGCTTTTTCGGCCAGAAACCGGGTGGCGCAGTCCTCATGGGCGGCCCGCAGCGTCATCCCCTGAACGAAGGCCAGAGCCTGGAT
>DAIAVG010000165.1:0-3835 GCA_027445725.1 Acidithiobacillus sp. | reverse complement strand
GAGCATTAGCCTGTGAGGATTTTCCAGGGGAGCAATTGCAGTCCAACTGCAGGTGAGCTAGCTATTGGAGACAACCAGACGCAGGTATGGGCCTTTCTCGGCCCTCGGGCACAACTTCCCTACCACCTCACTTTTGGCGTTCGTAATAACGTGTCCGGTGAAGGCGAAGGCGTCCAGCGCAGAGCGCAGCTCAGGGTCTTCTTCGCCAATTGTGGCGAGGTATAGCTGGGGCGTTAGGCCGTGCCTCTTAAGGACTTGCGCGGCATCGCTTCGCCTCCGCGCCTCTTCACTTCGACGCCAGAACCTGAACAACCAATCCGCCAGACCCGCCAACAGGACACCGTAAAACAACCACAAAAGTTCATTCATTCATCAGACTCCCAAAAACGGATTTTGGAGTGGAGAAACACACTCGAATCCGGATAGCCGATTTTCCTGGCGTGACCCTTTCACGAATGGGTATAGATCAGCGCCGGGCCAGATCGTCTACCGGATAGACGATTTACGAGGACAGCCCGGGGCTCAGTCTCGCTTCTGCAGCCAGAACTGACTTCCGGGAATCGTCCACCAGGGAACCACCCGTTGCAGGATGTGGGATTCAGGGACTGGGCCGTAATAGCTCGAGTCAAAGGCATAGTTTCCTGGGGCGTAGAGCCAGACCTGGCCACGCTTCAGGTGATAGGTGCCGAAAGGGTAATGGACAATCCGGTAGTGGTGGCCGGGCGTCCAGCGATCCACATGGGAGTTGGGCAGAGTGTGACCATCTACCCGGGTCCCGGATCTCGTCAGTGTCACGGTCTGTCCAGGGACAGCGGCGATCTCTTTGATCCACGGCTGTCCAGCGGGAAACCAGTGGTACTTCAGTCCCTCCGCGACGGCGGCATGATGGGTGGGACCAGGAATCTCGACTTCGACGAGTTCTCCGTGGTGCAATGGATAAGGAGATCCGCGCAGCTGGTAGAGGCCCACCGGCTCGCAGGTCGAGTCGTTCAACACCAGATGCTGGTACTGCATCCATAGCCCTACGGCAGCATTCAGCACCAGGACACCGATGATCGCCCATGCGCCCCACCAGAGCAGCCGCTTAGCGATTGCGGCGGATATTCTTTGCATGGTGGCGCTCCAGAAAAAAACGTGCGGGGCCTGTCAATAGTCGAAAGGGGAAGAAGAATAGCCACTCGATATGGGTGGCACCCCATAGCATGGCTTCAGCCACCTTGCGCGGGCCGGGCCGGGCAAAGAACGCGATCAGTTCCCCGTCCAGCCGCCGAATGCTGCGATTCACTTTTTCTGCCCCATCATTGATTCACCGCGAACAATACCGGAACCCCAAAAAACGCGCCCCAGGCTTTTGCCGAAGCCCTTTGGATGGCCGGAATATCCGTCCCCCGCGCCCACCAGTCATTGGCCGGGGCCAGCAGGACTTGTATCCCATGCGGGTATAGATCGAGGGCAGGCCACATCAGCAGTTGCTCATAGCAGATGAGATAGCCGACTTTTTTGCCGTCAATCTCCGTGGTTTCCGGTTTCCTGGAAAACGGCGCCATTCGGAAGCTGTCACGGGGGTGCCACGGGTGCCACATCGAGAAAGGCACTGGGATGTGATCCGGCAGTACCGTCTGGTGGCCATCCTGGATCTTCACCAGAGCATCCAGATAACCCTTGGTAAGGGGCACATCGGCTCCGAGCAACACGATTTGTTCTGGATGTCGCGCCGTCCAGCGGATGACCGGACGCCAAATGGCCCGGGTGCCCGGTAGCCAGGGGCCAGCCACGGTTTCGGGGAGTAACACTACTTTGTCGCCAGAGCGCAGATCGGCCAAAATCTTCGGTGCCATTTCCATGGACGCATCGACATAGGAAAGATTGGAACGCAGGCGGCCCAGGTGGGTATTGATGCCCACCCAGCCAGCGGGCGCTGTGGGCAGCGGGTGACCTATCATGTCATCCAGTGCCGGCACCCGCTCGGCCAGGGCAGGGAAGGCAAAACCCAGAAGCCAGAGATTGAAGATGACGATTCCGGCCATCAGTAAACGCACCGGGATATCCTGATTCTTTCGCTCCCAGTAGCCCAGAGCGAAGATCCCGAGAATGGTCAGCAGGATGCCGGTCGGGCCTGCGGCGACGGCGCCGAGCCAGGGGGAAGTCCAGCCGATGATTCCCAAGGGTGGCAGAATCGTCGAGACAGCAGAGGTAATGATAGTGGCCGTGACCGCGCCAAAACCGCCGCCTGCAAGGCTGCCGCCAGCAAGGCCGCCGCCAGCAAGGCCGCCGCCACGGAAATACAGAGCAATGTACGGGTACGCTAGATAAGGCAGGGCAAAGGCCAGAGATGACAGCGACCAGAACCCAACACCGAGAAACAGCCCGGAGTGTAGGAAGAAAACCGACGTGCCTTTGATGAGGCCGTAGGTTGTCGCCAGGTGGTAGCCAAACATCAGCGCGAATGGCGCCAACCAGTAACGCTTGTTCAAGGCGGGCAAAAGCAGAAAGACCAGTGGCGCAAGCCAGATGGCGTGAGGCCAGGCCAGGGCGCCAACCAGGGCACCCAGGAGTACCGGAATGGCGAATCTGGAAACGGGAGCGGACTTTCTCCGCGAATCGTCTACCGGGTAGACGGTGGAGCCATGGGCCGTCATGCCGACTGGGCTGCTTTGAAGAGAGACTCGATTACCACGGGGAAATCCAGCAGATCATCAATCACGGTCACGCCATGAGCGGGCTCTTCCTGCCCCTGGTAACTTTGGTGCAGGAGTACCGGAGCGGCGATGATGCCTACCGCCGCGTTGACGTTAGCCACCTGGTCATCTACGAAAGCCTGGGCATGCAGAGCTTCCAGGATTTCCGCCCGATGATGGGCAGAAGCATCCTCGCCCAGGCAGATGATGCGGCCCGAGGGGATCAGTCCGCCCAGCGAGATCGCCCGGGCGTGAACCCAGTGGGCATCGACATTGGTGACGGCCCAGATGCTGGCCCCAGCTGCCTCCACGTTGCAGACGGTGTCCCAGGCGGAATCATGGGACGGTACTCGCTCCCACCAGGTATCTCGATGGAAGGCGGACCACACCCGATGACACTCCCTCGCGCTCAGGGCGTAACGCTCCTGAAGGTCATAGGCATCGGAGACTTTCTGGATGGGCCTGCCCAGTTTCCACGAGGCGCACTGCGCCCAGGAAGCGGCGAAGTCCAGCAGCACACCGTCCAGGTCAAACACCACAATCGGCTTCATCAGATACCCCCTATCGTCTACCGGGTAGACGATGTATGCCCACCCAGTTGGCGGGGTATAGATCAGGGGCGGGGCAGCGGCAGGATTCCGACGGACCAGCTATCCAAAGTTTGGTACGAGGGTTCGAAAAGCATAGGAACAGGAGCTTGGTTTTAATAGCTTATGGACTATAATCATCGTGCGATGACTGAGCTTAAGCAAGCAGCACTTTCTTGCGCACCGGTGATTTCTGGAATGTCGTCCTGACTGCTGGACTGATCGATGGATCGCTCCAGGAACAGGGCGACGGCGTTCAGGTAATCGATGAAGGCGATTTCGAGGTCTGTGGGCATGATGGTCTTCCTTTCAACGGTTTGTTCAACACGTGGAAAGAAAGGGACGAAGGATTGAGCGCAGAAGGCTAACCCCAACACGGATACGGAGCGAGCAGTGGGATTGACCTTCAAGCGCCTTTGGCCAGATTGCGCGGCAACATTGAACTGACCGAGAAAAGGGCCGGCAAGACGCCTTGACCGGCAAAGTATTCGAACGCTGAACCACCGCACTCCGCTTCCTCAGAACCAAGTCCTGACAAGAAATAGATAACACATATATTATTATTAAATT
>DAIAVG010000164.1 GCA_027445725.1 Acidithiobacillus sp. | reverse complement strand
GCGCCTGCGCAGCCCCCTCATCGGCAACAGCAATATTCAGAATCTGCTGGCTGCGCTGGCCACTGCCGAGGGTATGGGCTGGCCGGTCAGTGACGCCGCCATCGCCGGACTCGATTTGCCGGAAGGTCGATATCAGCGCTTGGCTCCGGTCCCCGGCAAGGCACAGGTGATGATCGACTATGCCCACACCCCAGACGCGCTGCAGCGGGTGCTGACCGACCTGCGCGAAGTCGCCAAAGGTGCCGTGACCGTGGTCTTTGGCTGTGGTGGTGATCGGGATCATGGCAAACGACCGGAAATGGGGCGGGTGGCCGAACGCCTTGCCGACCACGTCATTCTCACCGACGATAACCCGCGCAGCGAAGCGCCCGAGGCTATCGTCAACGACATCCTGGACGGTATGGAACGGCCCGGTCAGGCTATGGTGCTTCATGACCGCGCGGCGGCCATCCGGGAGGCCATCACTGCATCGCAGGCGGGGGATTGGGTGCTCATCGCCGGTAAGGGACACGAGCGCACCCAGGAGATCATGGGACAGCGCCAACCCTTTCCGCAGGACCGCGACGTCGCCACGGAGGTACTGCGCGCATGATCCGCTATTCGCTGAAGGAAATAGCTGAAATTACCGGCGGCGCGCTGTTGCCCGGCAGCGATGGCAGCCAGAAAATTCAGGGTGTCACTACGGACAGCCGCGAGGCCCTGAGCGGACAACTTTTCGTGGCCTTGCGCGGCACGCGGTGCAATGGCGCGGACTTCGTACCCGATGCCATCGCACAGGGTGCCGGAGGCGTGCTGGTGGATATCCCGGTGGCGGCGCCGGGTGTCCTGGTGAGGGATGGCCTGGTCGCGTTGCAGACACTGACCGCCCATTGGCGGCAGCGTTTCAGCCTGCCGCTGCTGGCAGTGACCGGTTCCTGCGGCAAAACGACGGTCAAAGAGGTACTCACCGCCATCCTTAACCAGTCCGGCCCGGTACTCGCCACTCGCGGCAATCAGAACAATCACGTCGGCGTCCCTCTGGCGCTAGCCAGGCTCGGTCAGGAGCATCGCTACGCGGTGCTGGAAATGGGCATGAATCATCCCGGCGAACTCGCCCTCCTCAGCGGGCTGGCGCGGCCCACCCTGGCCCTGATCAACAATGCAGCCCCCGCGCATCTGGAAGGCCTCGGCAGCGTGGCCGCCATTGCCGCGGCCAAAGGCGAAATTCTCTCCGGTCTCGATAACCGCGGTCTCACCATCCTCAATGGCGATGACCCCTTCGCGGATTTCTGGGCGGAACGGGCGCCGGGCGAGGTCTGGCGCTTCAGCTTAGAGCATCGCCCGACGCGGGTGCGCGGACACTGGCGCGCCCACGAACAGGGTGGCGGATATCTGGAGGTGCGCGCTCCGCAAGGGCAATTCACTCTGGAGATTCCCTTGCCCGGTCAACACAATGGCCGCAATGTCCTGGCGGCCACGACCGCGGCGCTAGCGCTCGACATTCCCATTCCACAGATTCAACGGGCGGTGGCCACACTGAAGGCCATCCCCGGACGTTTGCAGTGGCGCTCCGGCCCCTATGGCAGTCGGATTCTGGATGACACCTACAATGCCAATCCGGCCTCTCTGGAAGCAGCCCTGCGCGTGCTCGCCACGCAGCCCGGCCAACGCATTTTGGTCCTGGGTGACATGGGTGAACTCGGTCCCGAAGCCGCACTTTACCATCGGCAGGCGGGGACGCTGGCGCGGCAACTCGGTATTGAGCGCCTTTACGCACTCGGCCCGCTGGCAACGGAAGCAGCCGAAGCCTTCGGCGTCAACGCCGAAGCCTTCTCCGAATTGCCCCCTTTACTGGCCGCCCTGCCGAGTCGCCTGGATGGAGACACCGTGGTGCTGATCAAAGGCTCCCGCGCCGCCCGCATGGAGCGTGTCGTGCAGGCCCTAACCGGGGGGAACGCCTGATGCTCTACGCCCTCTTTATGCAACTCGGCAGCCTTTATCACGGCTTTTACGTTTTTCAGTATCTGACCCTGCGCGGCGTATTGGCCATCCTTACCGCATTGATACTTTCGTTGTTCATCGGTCCTTTCTTTATCGCCCGCCTGCGCCAGTACAAAATCGGCCAGATGGTCCGCAATGACGGCCCCGAAACCCACCTGAGCAAGCAGGGGACACCCACCATGGGCGGAGCCCTGATCCTGCTGGTAGTCATCCTGACGACGCTGCTCTGGTCGGATTTGAGTAATCCGCTGGTCTGGGTGGCGGTGCTCACTACCCTGGCCTTTGGCGCCATCGGCTTCATCGACGACTGGCGCAAGCTGCGGCGCAAAAACACCAAAGGACTCTCAGCACGCGCAAAATATGGTTTGCAGTCGCTGGTGGCCTTCGCCGCATCGGGGGTGCTCTATGCCCTGGCCAGCAAGCCGGTAGAGACCAGCCTGATCCTGCCTTTCATACCTCATGTGCTGATTCCGCTGGGCATCGGTTTCATCCTGTTCAGCTATTTCGTGATTGTCGGCACCTCCAATGCCGTCAATCTGACCGACGGACTGGATGGCCTGGCCATTGTACCGACAGTCATGGTCGCAGCGGCTTTAGGAATATTCGCTTACGTGTCCGGCAACGCGGTCTTCGCCCACTACCTGGATGTGCCCTGGGTGCCGGGCTCCGGCCAGATGCTGATTTTTTGCGGGGCATTGGTGGGGGCGGGGCTCGGTTTTCTCTGGTTTAACACGTATCCGGCCGAGGTTTTCATGGGCGATACCGGCGCCCTCGCGCTGGGCGCGGCGCTGGCCATCGTCGCCATCGTCGCCCGTCAGGAACTCGTGCTGGTCATTATGGGCGGCGTTTTTGTGGTAGAAACCTTATCCGTCATCATCCAGGTGGCCTCCTTCCGGCTCACCGGAAAACGGGTCTTCCGCATGGCGCCCCTGCACCATCATTTCGAGAAAAAAGGCTGGCCCGAACCCCGGGTGGCGGTCCGTTTCTGGATCATTACCGTGATTCTGGTCCTCGTCGGTCTTTCCAGCCTGAAGATACGCTGACATGGACCTCAACGGCAAAAAGGTATGCATCGTCGGCATGGGCAAGACGGGACATTCCCTCCTGCGCACCGCCCTGCGCCTGGGCGCCCATTGCCGGGTCGCGGACACGCGTCTGCTAAAAGACGCCGCCGATTTGCGGCAACGTTACCCAGACGTCGATTTCCATTTTGGCGACCTTCCCGAAGACGTGTTCCTGGGTGCGGATCTCATCCTGCTCAGCCCAGGACTGATGCCGACATTGCCCGCCTTGCTCCGCGCCAGACAAGCAGGCATAGAGATCATGGGCGATATCGAACTTTTTGGCCGGATCGCCCAAACGTCCATCGTCGCCATTACCGGCAGCAATGGCAAAAGTACGGTCACCACTTTGCTTGGCGAGATGGCACAAGCCGCCGGACTGCGCACCGCCGTCGGTGGCAACCTCGGTACCCCCGCCCTCGACCTTTTGCCGGAAACAGGCCCCGAACCGGAACTCTATGTCCTGGAACTGTCCAGCTTTCAGCTCGCGGCCTGCCAGCGCTTTCATCCACGCGCCGCCGCCATCCTCAATCTGAGCCCCGACCATCTGGACTGGCACGGCGACTATACGGCCTATGGTGCCGCCAAGGCGCGCATTTTCCAGGCGATGGGGGCGGGAGATACCCTGGTACTGAATGCCGAAGACACCTTTACCGCCACCCTCCCCGCTCAGGTTCCGGCAGGGGTGCAACTGCAGTTCTTTGGACGGGCCGGCGATCGCGACGCCTATACCGCCGATAATCAGCTCTGCCTGCGCGCCGGCGGTCCGTTGCTGGCTTTGGATCAGCTCCTGCTACGCGGTGGGCATAACACTGAAAATGCGTTGGCGGCGGCATTGCTCGCTCGTGCCGTAGATATCCCACTTACCGCCATTCGGCAGGCCTTGCGCAATTTCTCCGGTTTGCCCCACCGCCTCGCCTGGATTGCTGAGGTGAACGGAGTGAACTACTACGACGACTCCAAGGGCACCAACGTGGGCGCGACGCTCGCGGCGGTCTCCGGCATGGATGGCCCGCTGGTGTTGATCGCCGGCGGCGAGGGCAAGAATCAGGACTTCACGCCGCTCGCGGCGGCGCTGCGCGGCAAGGCGCGGCA
>DAIAVG010000163.1 GCA_027445725.1 Acidithiobacillus sp. | reverse complement strand
AGACCTTACGAATGCTGGCATTCCCACACTGTTTGACCCTGGTCAGGGTCTGCCGCTCTTCGATGCGGAAACCCTGACCCGCCTGATTGACCGGGCAGATTACCTTACGGTCAACGATTATGAATGCCAGATGGTACAGGCGCGCACCGGCCTCGGCCTCAACGAACTTCGCCAGCGCCTCAAGGCCCTGATCGTCACCCGCGGCGAGCATGGCTCGGTGATCTATCATGACGGCCGGGAGACGACCATTCCGGCGGCCAAGCCCAAAGCGGTTACCGACCCCACCGGATGCGGGGACGCCTATCGCGCGGGGCTGCTGTACGGCCTGGAACACGAACTCGGCTGGGAAACCAGCGGCAGGGTCGCCTCACTGATGGGCGCCTACAAAATTGAACAAGCAGGCACCCAGAATCACCGCTTTACCTGGCCGGAATTCCAGGCCCGCTATCGCGAGAACTTTGGCGAAACGATCGGCTAGGCCTCGGCTGGCTCAGGAAACGACGGGCTTATCCTCGGCATCCCAGACATTGATACCGCCACCGAGGTTATAGACTTCGGTGAAGCCCATCTCCTGCAAGGTCACCGCTGCCAACGCCGAACGTGCTCCGCCGTCACAGTACAGGACAACGACCCGATCGCGCGCAATGGCCAACTCCGGATGGCAATGGCCGTAATCGGGGTCCGCCAGTGCCTCCAGATAACCGCGAGGCACATGGATAGCGCCCGGCAGATGCCCCTCCAGAAAGGCACTGGACTCCCGGACATCCACCACCAGCACATCGTCCCGGCTCCGCAGCCAATCCTCCAACGTATCGCAGTCTATTTCGCGAATCTGACTGCGCGCCGCCCGTATAAAGTCCGCAAGAGATTTCCCCATGATCTTCCCCATCGCACTAATAGCGGGCCGGCCTCATGGACACATGACCTGGGCGAGATGCTTACTGAGCTCCTCGATACCGACATAGGTATAATCCTTGCTCAAAGTGCCTGAAATCATTGCACTGGTAGGCGCATCCAGTTTTTCGCGCAGCAAACCCAGAATATGCGGAGAAGCGACAAGCACCAGGTGTTGGAAAGCATTCTGCTTTCGCGCCTCACCTAAATAGGTCGCCAATTCACTGGCGAAGAGCAACATTTCCGTCTCTTTAGGACTGGTTTGCCACTCGATGCCAGGTCGCGCCCCGGCGGCGAAGCTCTGCTGAACGCGCCCTCCCGCATCCGTCACCAGATCGTCCTGATGTTTGCGGCTGTCGGGGTGGGTCCAATCCTGCAAGAGATGCAGCCCTGTATCGCAACCTTCATTTTTAAAGAGGCGCGCTTCTGCGGCATTGCTCACCAACACCCAAGTTACGGTAGCCATCATGTATTCTCCTTTATCGATTGGTCCCTTATATAGATGGATGCGGCAATGACAAAAAACAAGCAAGAAACTCTCCTTTCCCTGGGCCATAACATCATTCTATGATGAGATTGTCTGTCACCCGCCTTTTGAGGAGTCTCACCATGCCTGCCCCACGCCTCAGCAAAACCGCGTGTTCCCTACCCCCTTTGGGCATGGATGCTTCCAGTCTGTGCATAGACACTCGTCATTATCTGCTGCGCACTCTGGGTACCGAAGAAACGGCAAACTCGGGGAGCAGCGTTTATACGGCTCTGGCCATGAGTCTGCGTGACCGCTTGGTCGAACGCTGGAAAAATACCCAGAAAAAGGTGGCCGCCGAGAATGACAAGCGCACCTTTTATCTATCCCTGGAGTTCCTGCTCGGGCGGACTATGGGCAATGCCCTGCTGAATCTGGGTTTGGAAGACGCTGCACGCGATGTACTGACCCAGGAGCATCGTGAGCTGATGGACATCATCGAAGTGGAGCCTGACGCCGGCCTGGGTAACGGTGGCCTGGGCCGTCTTGCGGCATGCTTTCTGGATAGCTGCGCCTCTCTGGGTTTGCCGGTCACGGGTTATGGTATCCGCTACGATTACGGCATGTTCCGTCAGGAAATTCGTGGTGGCGAGCAGGTGGAGGAACCTGATCACTGGTTGAAGAACGGCTACCCCTGGGAACTGAAACGGCCAGCGCGCGTGCGCCGGGTCCATTTTTTTGGGCGTAGCGACACCTATTATGATGCTCAAGGAAAAATGCATTGGCGTTGGGTCGACACCCACGATGTGCTTGCCGTACCTTACGATGTCCCCATTCCCGGCTATCGCAATGAAGTGGTCAATACCCTGCGCCTCTGGCGTGCGGCGTCCACCGACATTTTTGATCTCGGTGAATTCAATGCTGGCGCTTATCCGGAGGCGGTCGCGGCAAAAAATAATGCAGAGCATATCAGCATGGTGCTCTATCCCAACGATAGCAGCGAAAATGGCAAAGAGCTGCGCTTGCGCCAACAGTACTTTCTGGCCTCCGCCAGTCTTCAGGATGTGGTCGCGGACTGGGTCTCCGTGCATGGCGAAAATTTCCGCGATTTTGCCAAACATCACTGCTTCCAGCTCAATGACACCCATCCCAGTTGCGCCGTGCCGGAACTGATGCGCCTGCTGATGGATGAGCATGGCCTGAACTGGCAAGACGCATGGGACATCACCAGCCACACCATGGCCTATACCAACCACACGTTATTGCCAGAAGCACTAGAGCGGTGGTCGGTGCGTTTATTCCGACAGCTCCTGCCACGCCTGCTGGAAATCATCCTGGAAATCAATGGACGTTTCCTGCAAGAGGTGGCACGACGCGCACCGGGCGACACCGGCTTGCTGCGGCGGCTGTCTATTATCGAAGAAGGCGGCGAGCAGATGGTGCGGATGGCGCACCTCGCCGTGGTGGGCAGCTTTTCGGTCAATGGGGTCGCGGCACTGCACACCCAACTCCTCTGCGATGAGCTTTTCGCCGATTTTCACCGTCTCTGGCCGAAGAAGTTTAACAACAAAACCAACGGGGTGACACCGCGGCGCTGGCTGCAATGGGCCAACCCAGGGCTACGTGACCTCCTCACCGAGTGCATCGGCCCCGACTGGAAGTACGACCTGGAACGCTTACGGGACCTGGCACCGGCAGCGGATGATGCAGCGTTCCGCAAGCGCTGGGCAGAGGTACGTCGTGTTAACAAGGAACGGTTGGCGGCACTCGTACATCAGCATACCGGCGTCACCTTCATCTCCGATGCCTTGGTGGACGTGCAGGTGAAGCGCATCCACGAATACAAGCGGCAACTGCTCAACGCCCTGCATGTCGTTCACCTCTACGACCGTATCAAGCGCGGCGAAGCTGCCGAGGTGACTCCCCGCAATGTCCTGTTCGCCGGCAAGGCGGCGCCTGGCTACTTTATGGCCAAGCGTACCATCAAGTTCATCAACAACATTGCCAATGTCATCAATCACGACCCGGATACGGAAGGCTTGCTGCGCGTGAGTTTCCTACCGGACTACAGGGTCTCCCTCATGGAGCATATCTGCGCGGCGACTGACCTCTCCGAGCAGATATCCACCGCGGGTAAGGAGGCCTCCGGTACCGGCAACATGAAGTTCATGATGAATGGCGCCCTGACCATCGGCACTCTGGATGGTGCCAATATCGAAATTCGCGAAGCGGTCGGTGCGGAGCACTTTTTCCTCTTCGGGCTCAATGCCCAAGAGGTCAGACAACTGCGCGGACACTACAATCCAGAGATATATATTCAGACGGACCGCGATTTGGCGCGGGTCATGGACCTGCTGCAAAGCGGCTATTTCAACCCCTTTGAACCAGGTATTTTCGATCCCATCATCCACGCCGTCACCCATCCCCATGACCCGTGGATGGTGCTCGCCGACTTCACCAGCTACAAGTTGAAGCAACGGGAAGCGGCGGAACTCTGGCATGATCAGACCGAATGGCAGCGTCTCAGCATCCTCAACACGGCGGCCAGCGGCGTTTTTTCCAGTGATCGGACCATCGCCCAGTACAACACGGACATCTGGCACCTGAAACCTCTGGTCATGGCCCCATGACAGGATTCGCCTGATCTGTTTTAATGCCTTCACTAACGGGGTGCGTTCGCCACACAGAGGAAACTGATGACTCATAAACCACGTCCGGTGTTACTCCTGATCCTTGACGGCTGGGGTTATCGCGAGGAACCCGAGGATAATGCCATTG
>DAIAVG010000162.1 GCA_027445725.1 Acidithiobacillus sp. | reverse complement strand
CAAGTGTTATTGGCGTGGATACCCCCCACTTTGGCCGCAGCCAGAAACACATGGGCGGGCCGCTGGTCGCGGAAATATTGATCCACGGCGGGTTGATCGGCAAGATCCAATTCATCGCGGCCAGGGGTAAGCAGATGCTCAAACCCATTGGCCCGTAAGGTCCGCACAATGGCCGAACCCACCAGCCCACGGGCTCCAGCCACAAAGATAACGTCATCCTTTTGCATTGTATTGTTCACGACATCAATCTCCTTCTGGTGATGAATAAAATTGTTGAGGAAGTTTGAGATGATGTGACTCTCATCCGTCCTCTTCTTTTTACTCCGCGTATCTCAGGATTCCACCTGATAACGGACGCCCCTCCGGAGTGAAGACAACTGGCCCTCAAAGGCTTTTAGAATATGTTCCTTATCCAGGATAAGCTCAGCGTAAGCTCGGGCGTTACGCCCATAGGCCTCTCGCTTTTCGAGATTCTGCGCCAGGCTCAAAATAGCCTGAGCCAGCGCAAAGGAGTCGCCGGGAGGTGTCACCAAGCCGGTCTCGGCTCCAGCCACCACATCATGCAGCGCAGTACCGGCGTCCACTGTTGCAACGCACGGTCTGCCAGCGGCGAGAATATTGGTCAGCTTGGACGGCATTACCAGATCTGCCGCATCCCGCCGTTGCACTACCAAGTGAATATCGCCTGCCGCCAGCATCTCGGAGAGTCGTTCTACCGGCTGTACCGGCAAGAAGCGCACGTTGCGCAAACCCATGACGGCTGCCTTTTCTTCTAAGCGTAATCGCGCTCCACCAGTTCCCACCATCAGAAATTGCAGGCGCTTGTCATCATCAGCGCACCGTTGCGCAGCTTCCAGCACCACTTCCAGGCCCTGTTTTTCTCCCATGTTGCCTGCATAGAGCACCAGCACCGTTTCTAGCGCTATGCCGAATTCCTTACGAAAAGCGTTCTCCCTAGGACCCGGGCGCACCACCTCGATATCCGCCCAGTTAGGAAACAGCCATGCGCATTCGGGCGCCGCTCCCTTCTCGATCATCCGCTGGCGCATAGCCTCGGTAATGGTGGATGCCCGGGTGGCGCCGCGCAGCAAAAAAGCTTCCACACGATACAGCACCTGTCCGATGATGCCGCCGGGCAACATTCCCAGGCGCAAGGCGGCATCCAGTTGCAAGTCCTGGACATGCAGGACCCACGGCACACCCCTGCTCCAGGCATAGAGCAGCGGCCAAACGCCAATTTGCATGGGCGGCATCACCGCGATCACCACATCCGGCTTTTGCCGCGAAAAAAAACGCGGTAGCCAGAATCGCGCCGCGTTCAAGGTAAATGTGGTCTCCAGAAAAATGCGCGTTCGCGCCCGTAATTGATTGGCCGCCGGCACGAAATGCCGGACGCGATGCACCCGCACGCCCGCCAGCGTCTCGCTGCGGAAGCGGAACCCGTCATAGCCCTCCGCCACCTGCCACTGCGGGTAATGGGGCAGCCCGCAGATCACCTCCACCGCATGTCCCTGTGCAGCCAGCCATTCCGCCATTTCGCCAGTGTACTTGCCGATGCCGGTGGGTTCGGGCGCGTAGTTGAGGCCGTAGATGAGGATATTCATACGTGCGCCTCCTGCATCTTATCCTGATCTCCGGTAAGCAACCGCTTTTTAAACGGTTTTGCCGGCGTACCCTTGGCTAACATCAGATCAGGGATGTCCTCGAACACGGAACTGCGGGCGCCCACCACCGCCCCCCGCCCGATGCGGACGCCCGGCGCGACGAACACATCCGTCGCCAGCCACGCCTCAGCGCCGACCAGGATTGGTTTTGCATAAATATCAAATGTCGGCTTGGTATAATCATGGCTGCCGGTACATAGATAGCAGTGTTGCGACACTACGGCATTGGCGCCAATATCAATCTCGCCCAGGCTGTACAGCACTACGTCATCGCCAATCCAGGCAAAATCCCCGATGGAGACTTTCCATGGATAGGTAAGACGTGCGCTAGGGCGAATGATAGCGCCTTTCCCGATCTTCGCGCCGAAGCGTCTCAGCAAGAAGCGGCGCCAGCCGTAAAGAACCTGTGGTGACCACGCGAACAGGCTGGCTTGGACCAACCACCAGAGTTGTACATACCATCCCGACCGGCCGCGGAAAGTGGTGGGCACCCGAAAGCGCGATAGGTCTTGAGTAAGCATCATCGTCTCTTCAGTCTGGCTCCGTTCAGTCATACGCATCCAATGGACGAAGCTTCCAGAAAGCCAATTAATAGGTTAACTTCGAATCATACAATTTTATTATAGATGGCCTGCTTTCTTTTGCCAATTACTGACGCATATTCCCGCGAGAGTGCTTCCACAATGTTGGGCCAGGTGTAACGCAGTTGTGCTGCCGCCCGCCCGGCCGACCCCAAGACTGTCCTACGCTCCGGGTCCGCCAACAGCTCGATCACCGCCTCTGCGACCTCTGTGGCATCGCAGCGCGTCACCAGGCCGGCCCCTGACTGGGCGACCTCCGCATGAATATTCACCTGATCCGAGATCACCACCGGCAAAGCGCAGGCCATGGCCTCGACCACTGTCATGCCAAAGTTCTCCGTGTAAGACGGCAATACGAAAACATCCGCGTCCACATAGGCCTGAATCACGTCTGCCCCATCCAGATGCCCGATGAAATGCACCGCCTCCGTCAGGCCACGCTCGGCCACCCAAGCCCGTACCTGCTGCCCGAAGCGGTCATTTTCCGGGCCGACGATGGCAAGTTGCGCACCGGCGATCCGCCGCCGGATTGTTTCAAAGGCCGGGACCAGCAGATCAAGCCCCTTCTTGGGATGCAGCCGCCCCAGAAACAACACCAGGGGGGCATCGCCGAGCCCCAGCCCCGAGCGGAAGGCCCCCCGTGCGGGCAACTGCACATACCGGCCCCAATCAATGCCGTTCGGTATCACGAACGACGGCGCGCGCAACCCAAGAAACGCGGCCCGCTGCCGTTCATCCTCCGCCGTATAGTGTATCGCGCCTGCACAATGCAGATTGGGGAGATCGAACCAGCGTTCATACAGACGCTTAACCAAAACATTGCGCGAACTCTTAGCGTACAGATACGGATCCAACGCGCCATGTGGTGTTATAACGTAAGGTATTTTCTGCTTGCGTGCCTGATAGGCGGCATAGGTCGGTGGAAAGCGGTATAATCCGTGGACATGAACAATGTCAAACTCCCTAATATGGTTTTTGACAAAAGCTCTAAAATTCCAAGATACAGTAAGAGGTCGGAATTGAACCGGGAAGTAAAAGACCTGCACCAGATTATCGCAGATGCCGCCTTGGCCAGCAGCGCATAATATTCCGGAAGGGTAATCTAGATTGGTGGTGCACACGGTCACTTCATGGCCTGTGTTGGCCTGCGCGCATGCCAATGCCTTTGCCACCGATACCGGTCCGCCATATCTGGGTGATAAGGACTCGAGGACGTGAAGAATGTTCACCAGAACCCCTTGCATTTTGTTACCCTATGCTTGGGTGGCGAAACTGCCCGAATTATCATTAACATCTTGCGTTTAGGCTTCACACGCAGATGATCCGTGTGAGCCATAACTCAAGCCCAATTCTTTACGGCGAGCAATAATTTTCTCCAGCACTCGTCTACCATAATCTTCCCACGAGTGCTCTCCCTGTACAGTTTGCTGCGCTGCCACGCCGAGGCTGCGGCGAAGCTCCGCCGATTCTACTAAGTGACGGATCGATTCAGCCAATGCCTCAGCGTCACCGGGAGGGACGATCAGGGCGTTGTGGCCGTTGTGCACCAACTCAGCAGAGCCAGCGTTCATAGTTGTGACCACAGGCAAGCCAGACGCCATTGCTTCGAGAACAACCAGCGCGAAAGCGTCTTCTAGAGTTGGCGAAACAAATAGGTCCGCATTGCGCATGACATTGGCTACTCCGCTGGGATGGCTAAGCCCTTCGTAAACAACATTATCGGGCATGTCAGCGAGTACTTCACGGCTAACTATAGGGCCAATTAACCGAAAATTAACAGGTAAGTGACGAAGTAGTTTTGCCGCCTCCAATAAAGTAGAAATACCTTTTCTATGTGATATCTGCCCAACATAAAGGCATTCCACCTGCTTCGTTTCTCGTTGGGTCATTGGCCCAGGATGGAAAGATCGCAAATCC
>DAIAVG010000161.1 GCA_027445725.1 Acidithiobacillus sp. | reverse complement strand
TACCTACGGTGCTTATTTTACCACCCAATACCTCGCCAATGCTTCCCGCAACGCAGATATTGATTATTTTGCGAATATCGATACGGCATGGAATGGTTGCGGGCCTGGCGGAACCGGCGGCAATGCCTACATGGACACCTCTTCGCCAATACCCAATAGCGGTAATGGTAGCAATAGTGGACCAAGTTACTATTTTCCAGGAGAAAACCCTGATGGGTCTACCGCCTCCTATTATGGCACCAATTTTCTGATGGATGTTCAGCCAGCCACTTGGGATAACAATGCCTTTATCAATAACCTTGGGCTATCGCTTCCTAGTGTAACGTCTGCCTGGGGTTTCCTCATGGGGATTGGAAATGGGCCTAATTCGTCAAACTACGGCAATGGGGAACCATATACGCAGAATCGCGACCCATTGTCATGCAACACGAACATGCAAAGCCCACCGTACACGGCCTTTATCCTGGCCTGGGCACCAAACACAGTACTGCTTTCCATTCCCGTTGTCGGTAATTATTAAGAGGGTTATCATGAAAAAGACACGCAACATCATCACACTGTCTGGAATCGCCGCGCTGTTTTGCGCATCAACAGCTTTAGCCGATACAGGCGGCATCAATAGCCTGCTCCAGGCGGCCTCCGCTCCACCGGCGAATGCTCCTGCTCCACAGCATCCTGTGGCTATCAAGGGCTTGCCTTTGTCGATGCAGCCGGGAACCGCACCAAAATCCGCGCCGGCCATACCGGCTCATCACGTTGTGTTGGTTCCGCACCATGAAGCCTCGCGTCAGCCTGTGCCGTCGCACCCCGGGCTGGCCAAAGCGGTAACGGCTTCTCCAGCGATCCAGCACGCACCAGCCAAGAAGCCCGGCCCCGATCTTCAGGCGACACCTCCCGTTACCGTGCAGACAACAGCGCCCGCGGCGACAGACCACACTGCTCTGCGCCTATACGGCAACAAAACAGGCGGCAGCCATCCATCTGCCCCCTCTATGGTTCCTGCACGGCCCAACCCGTCAGCGGATATGGCATCGGCGGGTTACGTCAATCCGTTTACCGGAACGCCCGGTATCGTGGAACGCCTTACCGGAAAACTGGAGACACTCAAACTGCAGAACCAGATTGCCAAGCAACAGGCAGAAGCTGCCAAATTGAATGGCGAGGTGTCGGAATTCTCCATCTCCAACTCACCGCAATTGCGTGAGGTCAGGAATGACATGATGGCCATGCAAAATCGAATCGCATCGCTGGAATCGGCTGTAACAAGAAAACAGCGACGCACGGAGATTGCTGTCCAAAAGAAACAGGAGGTCATCCATCTCGCCGGTATTCTGGATAATGATGGGCAGCGCACAGCCGTCATGCGCATGGGTCATCACTTTGTCTACGCTACCGCTGGACAGGCTGTGGGGTCCACCAGCATCACACGCATTGGCACACACTCTGTCCACTTGTCCAACGGCAACGTGCTGCACAACGCCCCGGCCATTGGACATTATGACGCAGTTTCCTGGGGCAGTGTTCAATCCAGCGGACGGATAGCCTCACCACAGTCAGCCATCGCCGAAAAACTGGCGCAGGAGGCCAATGGCGCGCACCTCCCTGCCCTGCCTGGTGCAACACCTCCTGGTGCAACGCAGGCGCCACAAATGCTCAACTTTGGGCGACCACAAATGCCGAATCAGTTGCCGTAATGTCATCTGCAATCATGGCACATCAGCAGCAACCGGCCCATGCCGGACATTCGGTTGACGAGAGCAATGCAGGGTCTGATGCCGTGCCGGAACTGCGTTTCCCGGCAACACTGTTCCCTGTCTCCGCAGCGTTCGCGTCCTTCGTGGACCAAGCTACCGGCAACCGCATCCTGCCACACGATGATGTGGACTGGGGCGACCAGATTACGGAGCGCATGCGCCAGACCCCCAGGAGCATGTCTGATTTTGTCGCCAAAACAAGGGCCGCAGCCACGCAAGCTTTTCATACCGATATCGGGCGCCACCTGACGGTCAAGGCGTATACCATTTTCGGCCATCTTCTGACCGGAAACACCACCTTTTCCGGACAACTCCATACGCATGACCGTTTCATGCTGGTGGTCAGCGCCCCGCGACACGGTGGATCCTACCTGACCAAGGAACTGTACCGTGCCGTCGGCATGGACCATCGCCAATTGCCCGCCACTTTTGCACATGACGGATACCCAGACGCATCCCTTCGGTGGACAAAACAGGATTTTGGACAAAATCTGCCGATGCCGAAACGCACCATTCAGCAAACCGCCGAATGGTTAACCATGGCCGACTGGTTTTTTCGTGAGGCCCCAAAAAGGGAGGGCCTACGCACCATTCCCAAGAAGGCCACCAAAATGATTTATGCAGCCCCCTTTTTTCGGGAGGTTTTTGGCCCTTCGGCGGAATGGGTTGTCGCTGTACGGCACCCCGCCGCGGCCTGTTTGTCTCTGGTGGAAAAAGCGGGTGGAATGACCAACGACGGGAAATTTCCACAGTTTCCGCGCAGTGCCATAGAGCAATACGTGCTGTCCTCCTGGGCCGACGATGGGATCTCCGCACAGGATGTTGCCCGCATGGACTACTTCACCGCCTACCTCCATTACTGGATGCGATACCATCAGATCATGGCGGTGAACGGGCTGTTCTCCGGGAACAAGCGTCTGCGTGTGCTGGCCTATCACCCAGACCAGTTCGAGTCCTATCTACAGGAACAGCATATACGCTTCGGCTCCGGGCAACAGGTGGAACCCATGCATGTTCATAGCAAAACCATGCAGGAGGTGCCGCACTGGGTTGCACAGTCTCAAAAAGCCCTGGACGGTGTCGCCGCCCTGTGGGAGAGCTATCAAGTGGCTTTTCCCATGGAAGCCATTGCGCTTGCGTTGTAGGAACGGGCCATGCTTCCCTGTCTCGATAGCGCCGCTCAGTCCTGGAATGTACCCAGAGCAGCCATTGTTGCCGTTTATCGTGCCGCACAGAAGGATCGGAGCGGCGGCATAGGTCCTATGCGCATCCCGGCACAATGGCTCCCGAAACTGGAGACGGTGGGTTTCTCCGCCGCAAAAGTACGCACCAACGCATGCACCAACGTCCAAGCGGCTGCAGCCATCCTTGCAGCGAACCACAGTGCGCACCAGACCGATGCCGCATCGACCCATTCCCCTCTGCCCGCCCCGACATGTCTTGCAAAAGCCGCCTTTACTTATGGCGTGTCATTGTCCATGGCGGAAACTTATTATCATCGGGCCAGTTCGCACAGAACCGCCGCAACAGTTGGTGTCATGGATATCCCTCGCTCCTGGCTGCCCATATTGCGCGAAGCAGGGTTCCCCGTCTGGCGCGTCACGCACAAGACCTGCTGGAATATCGGGGCCGGTGTTTGGATACTATCGGCGCTGGAGAAAAATCATACCGTAACAGGCGGAGTGACCGCGGCACTGCACGGCGGTTCTATTCCGCATTTGCCATCAGCATATCTCCCCATTATTCAACAAGCCGCAGCGCAGTATGGTGTGCCGACCGCACTCATCGAGGCAGTCATGGCACAGGAGTCCGGGTTTGATGCCCGTGCCGTTTCTCCGGCAGGAGCGGATGGACTGATGCAACTTATGCCCGCCACGGCGGCGCGTTATGGAGTCTCCGATGCCTTCAATCCACGACAAGCCATTTTGGGAGGAACGGCCTATCTTGCACACCTTCTAAGGGTGTTTGACGGACAGGTCCAACTCGCACTAGCCGGGTACAACGCGGGCGGGAATGCCGTGAAGCACTGGGGATACCGGATCCCGCCGTACCAGCAGACACAGCACTATGTACCTGCAGTTTTACGCAGATACAAAGCATTCACGGCAAAGTAGGTCAACAAAGGGCTCATCATGACTGAAAATACAATAATGGACTTATTTACCGATGCGGTATTACTCGGTGACCGGGAGTGGTTAGACATACTCCGTAATTTCACGGAAGAACTAGTACGAAACCGGATGGTGTCGTGCGCAGGCCTTACCCACATCGAAAAACCGGAATATCCCATTTTTTTCTTCGGTGAGATATCAGACCAACTGTGGCACTTCGCTTTGGACGACAGCCACACATGGTGGGTTTCCATTTCAGAAGATGCCACCTTGCATACACATCTGATCTCTGTTTCAAGACTCATGCAGCACT
>DAIAVG010000160.1 GCA_027445725.1 Acidithiobacillus sp. | reverse complement strand
TGGCGGCGGGGGCCAGCGGGACGGGCATCGGTACCAGCAGTCTGGCGGCCTCCGGGACGGATGTGGTGGGTACGGTCAATGCCGAGGCCACCAGTGGCGTCGGTCAGAATCTGACGGTGACTGGCCCCGGAAACGCCTTGGGGCTGCAGTTGCAGGTGATGGGATCGACGACCGGCAATCTGGGTACGGTGACCGTGAGCCAGGGCCTCTATCAGCAGATGAACAGCCTGCTGACCCAAGCGCTCAACAGCCAAAACGGTTTTGTGGCGGCGGCGCAGAACGGTATCGCCTCCTCCATCAATGGCCTCAGCGCGCAAATCACGACGCTGCAACAATCGGCATCGAATCAGACCTCCCTGCTGACCCAGCAGTTTGCCGCGATGCAGTCGCAGCTTTCGCAGTTGCAGTCCATTGGCCAGTATCTCAATGCCTTTTACTCCACTGGTTCGAGCTCCAGCCCTACCAGTGGTTAATTCGAGGAGAATCACATCATGAGTGTAGCGACAGCGGCTATGCAGGCCTATCGGCAGGTGGGAAATCAGGGCTTGTCCAGCGATCGGCTGGTCCTGCTCGGCCTTGACGGTATTCTCGAATACCTGCGGCGGGCGCGGCTGGCTATTGAGCAGGGTGACCTGGCGACCAAAGCGCAATCCATGGACAAGGCCTATCAGCTCACCGCCCACCTGCTTGCCAGCATCGATTTCGAGAACGGCGGCGAAATTGCGCAAAACCTCGACAGTCTTTACCGTTTCCTGTTAAATCAGTTGGCACAAGCCAATATTTTTGATGATCTGCAGGCATTGGATGCCTGCCGTCCGGTGGTGGAGGATTTGCGCGACGCCTGGCGAGGATTGCTGGAGCGCGCCTGACGCATGGTCCTTCCCGCCTCGGGAGGGATAATGACCGAACATGCTGTAGTGCTGCAGGGCCATTTGCCCCTGGCCTTGGGTGAATGGCCCAACGATGCGGGCACCCGTAATGCCCTGATGGCAGACAATCTCGCCTTGTTGCGCGCGTTGCTGGTCATGGATGAGCATATCGTCACCAATGATGAGGAGGGCCATGAAGGGCTCAGCAATCTGGAGACGAAGGTCGACCTCTTGTTGTTGCTGGTCAGCGCGGGCGTCAAGGGGCTGGGGCCGACGCCGCCGAGTTACCCTTGTATCCTGGGCTCCGAGGACCTCTACTGGGATTGCCCCGATCCTGTCCTATTTGCGGGTGCAGATAATGAAACCTGCATAGCGCTTTTTTTGCGCCCGCGCATCGCCATGCCCCTGCTGCTTCCCGGTTCTATGCAACCCCTGTCCGGTCCTTCCGGCGGCGCTTCAGGTGGGGGCACCCGCTGTCATCTGCACTTTCATCTGGATAGCCGTGTGCAAGAATCACTGGATCGGCTAATATTCCGTCATCATCGGCGTGCGGTAGCGCGCAGTAAGGATCAGCACCATCCACCAGATGTATGACAGGCCACTTCATGTGCAGTGAAAAAATACAAAATGTCATGCCCGAAACAGACAGACGCAGTCTGTCCCGGCAGAGTTGCGGATTGATTGGCAACAGCCCGGTCTTGCGGCGTATCACCGCCATGCTGGGAAAGGTGGCGCACACCGACAGTACGGTCCTGATCCTCGGCGAATCAGGGACTGGTAAAGAGGTCATCGCTCAGTGTCTACATCGGCACTCTGCGCGGTACGACGGGCCTTTTGTGGCTATTAACTGCGGTGCCATCCCTGAGGAGTTGATGGAAAGTGAGCTCTTCGGCCATGAGAAGGGCGCTTTTACGGGGGCGTTGGCGACCCGTAAGGGACGCTTTGAATTGGCCCAAGGTGGCACCATTTTTTTGGATGAGATCGGCGAGATGAGTCCGCAGATGCAGGTGAAGTTGCTGCGGGTCCTGCAAGAACGGCGGTTTGAGCGGGTGGGTGGTACGCAGAGCTTTCCGGCCAACGTACGGGTGCTGGCAGCGACCCACCGTAATCTGGAAGAGCGGATTCGCGATGGTTCCTTTCGGGAAGATCTCTACTATCGGCTCAATGTATTCCCGGTTGAAATACCGCCGTTGCGCGATCGCGGCGGTGATGTTCGTCTGTTGTTTCATCATTTTTTGCAGCGTCTGGAAGAATGCGGCTATAGTCCCGTAATGCTGTCAGAGCGCAGCATGGCTGCGCTCGATGCCTATCCCTGGCCGGGTAATGTACGCGAATTGCAGAATCTCGCGGAGCGGCTGACGATTCTTCATGGCGGAGAACAGCTAGATGTTGCTGATCTGCCTGCGCGCTTTCGTGCTTCGGTGGCAGAAAGTGCGGAGGAAGAGCGGCAAAGCCTTGCCGCCATCTGGTCCGAGCCCGTGACCTTTTTGCCTGAGGGACCCTTTGACCTCAAACAGCATCTGGAGGGTATCGAAAAAGACCTGCTGCTCCAGGCCATGGCTGCCTGCGATCAGGTGGTGGCGCATGCTGCTCAGCGTCTCGGCCTGCGCCGCACGACGCTGGTGGAGAAACTCAAGAAATACGCCTTGGCCAGTCCGCGGGAGTGTAGTAGCTGATGGCGTCGGGCGATAAGCATGTCCCGGATGCCGCCAGCCTTATGGAAGCCTTCTCGCTCTTTAATCAGGCGTCCAAGGATTTAACGGAAGCCTATGGCACCCTCCAGATGGAAGTGCAGCGCCTCAGTGCGGAACTGGCCGAGGTGAATACCCGCCTGCGTCAGGAACTGGAGGCGAAAGAGCGCATGCGCGAACGTCTGGCCATGCTTCTGGAGTTGCTGCCGGGTGCGGTGTTGGTGGTGGACCATGCGTCCGTCATTATGGAAATGAATCCCGAGGCGCGACGGATTCTCGGAGCGGATCTGCGTGGCGCCGATTGGCGTGAGGTACAAACGCTGCATCGGCAATCAGGCCCCAATGAGTGGATACTGCAGGGGGCTGGGGAGACGGGTTTGCGCGTGACGGTGGCCGTCAATGCGTTACCAGGGGATGGCGGACAGATTATCCTGCTTCAGGATGTGACGGTGGCACGGGCACGGGAGGAGGCGGCGCAACGCCGCGAACGCCTCGCGGCGATGGGGGAAACCATGGCTGGCCTGGCGCATCAACTGCGTACTCCGCTGGCCACCACGCTCCTGTCGGTGTCGCAATTATCCTGTGACCGTGGCGAAGCGCGTTTTCACAAGCAGCAGCAGCGTGCCCTGGAGCGTCTGCAGCACCTGGAGGCCACTATTGATGCCATGCTGCGTTTTTTGCGCGGCACCGAACAGGAAGAGGGCGCTGTGGCGGTGGTGGAGATTCTGGGGGGGTTACGGCAGGAATTCGATCTGCTCTTCCGTCAAAAAAATGTCATTTTGCAAATGCCGCAAGTGTCACCTGACTGGTTTTTGACGGGAAGCCGGGCCGCCTGGGTAAGCGTGCTGGCCAATCTGCTGCATAACGCGTTGTTCTACAGCCCCCCGGCAAGCACCGTGCTGCTCAGCTTGCAGTTGACCGGGGAGGGTGATCTGGTCTTGGCTATTGCCGATGCAGGTCCAGGTATTGCAGAGGCCGACCGGGAGAAAGTGTTTACACCTTTTTATACCAGCCGCAGCGATGGTACCGGCCTTGGTCTGGCTATCACCCGCAATTTTGTGGTGGCCATGGGAGGGGCGGTGGGGATTGAGGCTGCCGCGAGCGGGGGGGCACGTTTTGTGTTGCGCCTGCCGCTTTGGCAGTCGCCGCAACCGTTGCCCAGTGGGGCGATGATGCAGGAGAAAACGTGATGGGCCGTTACCGACCTCAGATATTACTGGTAGAAGACGATGATCACCTTGCCGAAGCCCTCCAGGAGGGGCTGGAGGATCATGATTATCGGGTGCAGCGCGCAGCGGATGGCACGGCAGCCCTGGCGGCCCTGGCAGCGACGTCCTTTGATCTGGTTCTGAGTGACGTCCAGATGCGCCCCATGGATGGTTATGTCCTGCTCAAATCCCTGGAGGGCCGTCTCGAAAGCCCGCCGGTACTGATGATGACCGCTTGGGGCACCATCAACGAGGCGGTACGGGCGTTACAGAACGGAGCCGTGGATTATCTCGTTAAACCTTTTACCATGGACGTGCTGTTGGAAAAAATCCGCCGCTATGCCCGCCCGGCGCGCCGGGCGGAGGGTGGTCCCATTGCGGAATCCGCCGCGATGCAGACCACTTTGGAGATGGCGCGGCGAGT
>DAIAVG010000159.1 GCA_027445725.1 Acidithiobacillus sp. | reverse complement strand
TGCCGCATAGGCGTCCCCCTGGATTTCATCCTGCAAGGTGGCGAAGGCCACATCCGGCGCCTTCAGTAAACCCAGTGCCTTTTGTGCCTGTTTCTGCTCCAGATAGAGCCGAGCCAGACTGAGCCTCGCCATACTCTTCAGGCCCCTTGGGGCGCTTTCGCTTTGGATGACTATATTCAGCTCCGTTTCCGCCGCAGGGATCTGGTCGCTTTCGCTATCCATACGCGCCAGAAAAAAGTGGGCAAAAGTGGCGTAGGGCGTGCGCCCATACTGATGCACCAGGGTATCCGCACTGGCGCGCGCCGTACTGGTCTGCCCGGCGACGAGGGTATCTACCAGTTCATTATAAAGTACGGCAGCACGCTGCACTTGATGGCGTTGGTATTTTTCGTAGCCAAAAAAACCCATTGCCGCGAGCAGTATAATGATGGTGCCCGCGATGAGGGGGATTCGATGGCGATAAAGGAATTCGGAGAGTTCTGGACCGGTCACGATGGGGTTCTGGCTGTGGCAAAATTGCGTACAGTATGGGGGGCAGGCTGCGGGAAATCAACGCCAAGGCCGCGCAGGCCCTCGTGCAAGGCGTCAAGATTACCCTGCCAGCGGCCCTCCCCTGCCTGTTCCTTAAGGATCAGCGCCTCACCAGCGAGTTGTCCCGCGCCGATAATGGCCTGGAATCTGGCGCGGGAACGTTCTGCATGTTTCATGAGGGTCTTGAAGTTGGCGGGGCCACCAGTCACGACGGAGATGCCCCCGTCGCGCAACTTTTCGGCGATTTGCCAGGCGCGCGCTACCGCGGCATTCTCCAATGCGCCGAGGAACAGCAGGGGGATCGGCGCTTCCACCGCCTTCCCCTGCAGCGCCTGCAAAGCGAGCAATCTTTCGAGCCCCACTGCAAATCCGATCGCCGCCGTCTCAGCGCCACCCAACTGCGCGACCAAGCCGTCATAACGACCCCCGGCCAGAACCGTGCCCTGCGCGCCAAGCGCGTCTGTCACCCATTCAAAGACTGTGCGGTTGTAGTAATCCAGGCCGCGGACGAGGCTATGATTGACCTGGTGAGGGATATCGAGCGCTGTCAGCAGCGACTGCAACATGGCGAAATGTGCTGCAGAGTCTTCGTCCAAATGGTCCGCCAAATGCGGGGCCGCGTGTGCGATGTCCTGACAAGTGGGTACTTTGCAGTCCAGCACGCGGAGCGGGTTGCGCTCCATACGCTCCTGACAGTCGGCACAGAGTTCCGCACGTCTCGGGCGCAGATAGTCCAGAAGCAAGGCTCTATAGCTGGCACGTGCAGCCGGGCTTCCCAGAGAATTGATCTGCAACGAAGCGGTAACACCGGCCGTCCGCAAAATCCGCGCCGATAGGGCGATAACCTCCGCATCGGTACTCGCCGCCGGCAGCCCGAAGACCTCCACACCCAGTTGGTAAAACTGCCGGTAGCGGCCCTTTTGCGGGCGCTCATGACGAAACATCGGCCCTATATAATAATAACGCGGGGTCTGACCGCGCATGCTCTGGGCCTGAATTGCGGCACGCACACACCCCGCCGTACCCTCCGGTCGCAGGGTGAGACTATCCCCATTGCGGTCAGCAAAGGTATACATCTCTTTCTGGACGATATCGGTCACATCGCCAATGGCGCGGGCAAACAGTTCCGTCGATTCCACGAGCGGCAAACGCACTTCGCCGTAGTCGTAGAGCGCCAACAGCGTCCGCAGGTCACTTTCCAGCGCCTGCCAACCCGCGCTCTCTTCCGGAAAAATATCATTCATACCACGTACGGCCTGCAGTGCCTTACCCGCCATGCATACTCCCCGATTTCAGCATACGGAAGCCTCAGGCCTCATGCCGCGCTGCCTGCCGCTCGGCGATTTCCGCGCGAATGCGTTTTTCCAGCACGTCGACAATGTCGCTGTTCTCCACCCGGTCGACCTGTTTACCGCGATAGTAGAGAATGCTGCGTTTGTCACCGCCGGCCAGACCAATATCGGCCTCTTTCGCCTCGCCAATACCGTTCACCACGCAGCCGATCACCGAAACATCCATGGGTTCGAGAATGTCTTCCAGACGCGCTTCCAGGGCGTTGATGGTGGTGATTACATCAAACTCCTGGCGAGAGCAGGACGGACAGGCGATCAGATTGATGCCCTTCTGGCGCAAGTGCAGGCTTTTCAGAATATCGAAGCCAACACGAATTTCCTCGACAGGATCCGCCGCGAGGGAAATCCGGATGGTATCGCCGATGCCATCCCGCAGGAGCAGGCCCAGCCCGATGGCGGATTTGACGGTGCCGGAGCGCAGACCGCCTGCTTCGGTAATCCCCAGGTGCAGCGGGTAATCCACCTTTTCCGAGAGCAGCCGGTAAGCGCCCACGGCGAGAAAAACATCGGAGGCCTTGACGCTGATCTTCACGTCGTGAAAATTCAACTCGTCGAGAATACTGACGTGGCGCAAAGCGGACTCCACCAGTGCTTCCGGCGTCGGCTCCCCGTACTTCTCCTGGATATCCTTTTCCAGCGACCCGGCGTTGACACCGATACGGATGGGGATGCCCTTGTCCCTGGCCATTTCCACCACCAGCCGCGTTTTATCCAGAGAGCCAATATTTCCGGGGTTGATGCGCAGACCATCGACACCATCTGCCATCACCTGCAAAGCTATGCGGTGATCGAAATGGATGTCGGCGACCAAGGGAGTCTCCACCTGCGTGCGGATCGTCTTGAAGGCCTCCGCAGCATCCATGCTGGGTACGGACACCCGGACGATATCGGCACCAACTGCCTCCAGGCGCCGGATTTGCGCGACCGTGGCCGCCACATCGCGGGTCTCCGTATTGGTCATGCTTTGCACGCTGATCGGTGCATCGCCGCCAATCGCTACCTTGCCAACGTGAATTTGCCGGGTCTTACGACGCCGAATGGGAGATTCATGGTGCATGGGAAGCCTCGCTGGAAACGGCTGCGGTGCCGGATACCGCAACGGGTGATGAAACCACACTGGCTACCGGCCGTGCGGGGGATGACGCCTGACTGTGGGTGGCGGCCATAACGTGGGCGCCACTGACAGGAGTACTGATGACCGGCGCGGAACCGACCTGCAATCTAGCCACACCCAGAGCGTTAGCTGGCAGTGGCACTGGCTTATCGTTATAGCTGATGGCAACAGCGCTGGCCTTTCCTACCAGAACGTGATAAGGCGGAATGCCGGAATCGACGCGTAAGACATCGCCACGACGTCCCAGGACAGCCAGCAGGGTTTTCCCGAAAGCGTCTTTGACCTGCACCCAACAGTCCGCGCTGAACTGAAACGCCAGCCCATGATTCATTGCTACGGCTACAGATTGGGTTGCGGTGACCGGTGCGGCGGACTGGCTGAGCGCCACTGCCGGGATCTGAGTCACGGCACTCGGCGCCAGGGCGGCAGGTGACACGCTGGGCGCGACTGTCACCATCGGCGCAGAAGCCGCCGGTTGCTTCTCCACCGTCGGCGATGCTTTCGTGGTAGGCAAGCTCTGCGCCTGCTGCTGACTCCAGAACCACCAGGCTGCCACAATAATGGCTATCACAATCAACACGGAAAAAAACAACATGCGTCGACTATAATCCAGCAGCGGGCCTTCATTGCTGGGCAGCACGTTTTCCGATGGGTGCAACCCTGAACCCTCATTGGAGGCGTCATACGTCTTCAGAAGAGGTTCCGGATTCAGATCCAGCAGACGCGCATAATTCTTCAGAAAACCGCGTGCGAAGGCCGCGCCGGGCAGCGCGGTGTAGTCACCTTCCTCCAAACCTTTCACCTGTGCTTCGGTGATATGCAATCGCTCGGCGACTTGGCGAAGGCTCCAGCCACGAGCCTCCCGCGCCGCCCGTAAGTCCTGAGAAGTCCCGCTTTCTGTTGTCGATTCCATGGCTTCGCCGCCTCAACCATTTTGCAGCAATAATTGCTGCGCCCGCTTACCCGCTGCAGAATAGGGCGAAGCAGTCACGCAACGCTGCCAAAGGGACTGCGCCTGCGCTGTTCGCCCCTGTTGGGCGGCGATCTGCCCCGCCAGCAAGAGTGCATTGGCGTTATCGGGTTCTTGCGCCAGGACCACCTGCAAGTGAGCGAAGGCAGCATCTGCTTTACCGTCCTTAAAATCCAGCTCGGCAAGCATTTGCAGGGCGGGCGGATAGTTAGGTACCAGATAAAGTGCCCGGT
>DAIAVG010000158.1 GCA_027445725.1 Acidithiobacillus sp. | reverse complement strand
TGCTGTATCTATAGTTATAGTTGGTTACTATATGTTTGCCATACTAATGCAATTTATGATCTATTACTTTTACGCAATACCTGATATACATGACTACTTATGAATAAACACCATACTCTTCTGCATTAAAAAGCTTATACCATTATCAGGATGACTCGGCGCATTCAGGTTGCACTGGGTGGCTCAGGTTTTCTCCTGCCGATACATGTCGGGGCTTTGCAGGCCATTCACGGAGTTTCTGGACATCGGAATCCGGAAAGACCTGTGCATCGGGCGGGAACTTTTACCCGGCTATGGTTTTCCAATAAGACGTTATTAGCCGGATTGAAGAGCCGCCCGACAACATGAAACTGCCCATTATTCTGGCCGTTACGGCCGTATTTTCCGGGGGGGGGCGCATACGCCGCTATCCCGCCTCTGCCTTCCATGCCCACCCTGCTGCCGCCACCGACCCTGCCAGCGCCGCGATTGACGGGTATTCAGTCTGCCGCTTTGCTGGATATCAATAGTGGCAGATCCTGAGGGCAGAAAATGATGACCACCTACCTGATGTATCAGGCGGGAAAGCAGCGTCTGGTACAACCAGGCAAAAATGTGCATGTTTCCAATGAAGCCTGGCATACCCCGTGTTCCCGCATGTATATTCAGCCGGGAATGCCGGTGACCGTGACGCAGCTGACCCATGGATTAGTGATTGACGGCGGCCATGACACGGCCATCGCTATCGCCGAGACGGTGGCCAGTAGTGTCATGGGTTTGCACCGTTCCCATTTTACCAATCTCGATGGTCTTCTCCAGTTTCGACAATTCAGTACCACGCGGGATCTTGCCCACCTGTCGGAGTGTTGGATTCAAAGCTATCCGCAAGTGCTACAGAGGGCGGGATCGACTGTCGCCAAAATTCATAATGCCGACTGGAGTCCTGAATCCGTACAAGGCATTAGGGCAGGTCCGGCCGTGGTTTCCGAACCAAAGCAGCAGAAAGCTCAATTACAAACCCGCGTTGTGCCAACCCCCGGCTTGAAGTCGCTCTTCGCCGCAGGCGCCGGGATTGGTACCTTGCAGATTTCATGGTGCACTCCTGTCCTCAAATCCGTTCCGGTTCAAGCCCAGAGCGTTGTTAAACCAGCGGGTTGCTGCACTCGCCTGATCCACGAGGGCGAGTCGCGGTTATGATAGATAACAGGGGCATTCACTCTGTAGCACTGCGGATTAGAGGCTGATTTTGGCAGCGCATGGAATTTCCTCTCGGCGTCGTTGGGTATTCTGGACGCTTGTCGCTCTGCTGCTGATCGCTGTCAATATTATGGTTGGGATCGGTGTCTGGACTTGGCGGATTTGGCAGGAATTACCGCCCGTCGTGAAACTCGAAAACTGGCGTCCTCAGGAGCCGTTACGCATTTATGCGGACAATGGTCACTTGCTGCAAGTGGTTGGCCCGCAACTTCGCTATGCCCTGCCCCTGAAACAAATCCCCAAAACCTTGCAGGATGCTTTTATTTCCGCCGAGAATTCGAAATTTTACAGTCATGATCCGATTTACTATCCCGTCAGCTTTCCAGGTATTATCCGTGCGGCCTTTGTGGATCTGATTCACATGGCTCCAGTGCAGGGAGCCAGCACCATCACCGAACAGGTAGCCCGCAATTTTTATTTGACGCCTAAAAAAACCATTACCCGCAAGGTGGCGGAAATCCTGCTGGCCTATAAACTTGGAGCGCGCCTGCCTCGTCCACAGATCCTGGATTTGTATCTCAACAAGATTTATCTGGGAGAGGGTGCATACGGGGTGCAGGCGGCAGCTGAAACTTACTATGGCAAAACCGTCAACCAACTCACCATTGCCGAAATGGCGACTTTGGCTGGTCTACCGGCGGCGCCCTCGGATTTCAATCCCATCGCCTCCCCAGCGTCGGCAAAAACCCGGCGAGACTATGTGTTGCGGCACATGGCGCACTATGGATACATCAGCAAGGCACAGGAAAACGCGGCCCTGGCTGAACCCATTAAAGCTCATTATCACGCTCCCGCCAGCAATATTGCTCCCTATGCCACCGACTGGATTCGTAACTGGCTGCAAAAGCATTTCGGTGCCGATTTCACCTACCGAACTGGCCTGCAGGTTTACACCAGCATCAATCCGACGGACCAGCGTACTGCCGATCGGGATGTTGCGGTGGGTCTCGAAAACTACGCTATGGGTCTGGATAGCATGGATCCCAAGGCTTGGCATGGTCCGATTGCACAATTGTCGGAGGCAGCCATGGAAACGGCGCTGCAGGGGCAGCGCCCCAGCCAGTTACCCAATCACAATCCAGCCAATTTGCACTGGGGGGTGGTGATCAAATCCACGCCGGAAACGGCGACCGTTTCCTTGGAGGGCCGCCGTTTGGTGCATTTGACCTTGCGCGACGTGGCTTGGGCGCGTTCCGCCCCCAAGGGAAGTTCACCAAATGCCGTCAATCAGGTGTTGCAACCGGGTAATTTGATCTGGTTAAGACGCTATGTGGTCGCAGCCACCTCGGGAACTGGCAACCCGGTCTGGGGTACAAAGGTTTGGCACAATATTCCCCATGCTGGCTGGCAGTTGACTCAGATCCCCCATGTGCAGGGCGCCTTGGTTTCTCTTGCCAGCCAATCAGGCGCCATCCTGGCTCTATCCGGGGGCTTCAGCTACGAACTCAGCCATTTTGACCGGGCGCTTTACGCATTCCGGCAGCCTGGTTCGGGATTCAAACCCTTTGTATATTCTTCGGCCATGGACGCACCGACCTATTTGGCCAGCGGCCACAAACATTATCTCACGCCTGTTTCTCTCATAGCTGACACACCGCTGGTGATTCATCTCAGTGACGGACAGGTTTATGCACCGACCAACTACAGTCGTACCTTTTCGAATATTCCCTTTCCAGTTTGGGAGGATCTGGCGGATTCCCATAATGTTCCCAGCGTTCGCCTGTTGATACATGTCAGCATCCCCTACGCCAAGCGCTATGTGGAACGTTTTGGTTTTCCAGCACAACAGATCCCCGCTTCCCCCTCCATGGTGTTGGGATCAGGAGATTTCACCCCCCTGCAAATCGCGCGGGGCTACTCCGTATTTTCCAGTGGGGGATTTTTGCCGCATCCTTATTTGATTCGTAAAATTGTCACTGCACACGGCACTACGGTTTCGTTAATGGATTGCCCACTTGGTTATCGCCCGCCGGCAGGGCAAACCGTGATTCCGCCCGGAGTTGCTTTTCTGATGACCAGAATGTTGGAGCGGGTTATCCAGATGGGCACAGGGGTGGCCGCGCAGATTTTACATCGCC
The DNA here is from genome assembly GCA_027445725.1 of Acidithiobacillus sp. The sequence goes on along the minus strand of DAIAVG010000158.1, from coordinate 887 downwards.
ATGATCTGGCAGGCAAAACCGGCACGACCAATCATGAGGATAATGCCTGGTTCAATGGCTTTAATCCCAATGTTACGACTTCAGTCTGGGTGGGATATGATAACAATCAATCCATGGGGACTTGGGCGGCGGGGGCTCGTGAAGCCCTGCCTATCTGGATTCGCTATATGCACACGGCGCTGGCGACCTATCCGGATGTGGGTTTCTTCCAACCGCCCGATATAGTGACCGCGCGTTACGACCCAGAAACGGGTGATCTTGCACCTCGGAACGACCCGGAGCATAAATATCCCATTGGATATTTTTTATCCGGCTATCTGCCGCCGAAGCATAAACCCAAGGTCAGTGCAGAAACACAGAGTTTTATTCGTGCATTGATGCATATTTTCTAGGAGATGGATAATGAAGCAGTGGTTGGTCCTGATAATTATCGTCTTTTGTTTCTGGGGGGTTTTTGAAGCCAGTCACTACTGGCTGATAAGACATCCCGATCGCCCGGATCAACGCACCTTGAAGGTGATTTCCCATTAATCAGAGGTTCCTTAGGCGCCGTACCGTTGGAAAGCGTTCCAGCACTTTAACCCAGGGTCGGCAGCAGGGTTTTGGTCTCTAGCGCTTCCACATCGGTCGTATGGCGCATCTTGCGGAACACCTGACGTAGGGCGCTGAACCCCAGCTCCTTCCAGAGTTCGGTCAAGGCCCAGACATCGCCCAAGGCACGGGCCGATTCAAAAGTGATGGACGGTGGGGAAGTGGGTACTGGCATCGCATCGGGTGTCTGCCCACTGACCTTCATCAGACCCGAAATCACCGCGTGTAACTGGCTATCCACCTGATCCAGTCGTCCCAGGGTGGCGACGGTCCGCTTTTTGACCTTTCCGGCATCA
>DAIAVG010000157.1 GCA_027445725.1 Acidithiobacillus sp. | reverse complement strand
CGGAAAACTTTGGCGTCAGTCCGGAGGCGTTTTTCCATGCACCGGCCATCTGGGACTACTTTTTGCAGCGCTATGCAGAGATTCCAGATCAACCCCCTTTTGTGGATTATTTTTGGACCATACGCGGAATGCATGGACCGCTGTGGATTTTGCAGAGGGCCGTGCAAGCTGCGCCGCGGGCAAAACTCCTGCTGTCTCCCTCCACGGGTTACGCTGGTTTTCTGGGCGCCCTGCTGTCTAGCCGACAGGATCGACCCCTCCTTATTTCCGAGCACGGAATCTATACCAAGGAAAGGCGCATCGATCTGATGCTTGCGCGCTGGATTCACGAGGACGACGAGTTCCTCCGTCGACCTGGACAGATTCACTATTTGCGCCAGCTCTGGATCCATTTTTTTGAGTTTCTCGGGCGCCTGGCGTATCAGCAGGCATGGCGCATTCTGAATCTGTACGAAGGGGTGATTCCTCTACAACTGGCGGGGGGCGCGCCACCAGAAAAGCTGCTCACCATACCCAATGGGATTGACGTGGAACGTTTCGTCGCTGCCCGGCGTCCTTTTCTTCAGCGCGAAGACGTGGTAGCGCTCATCGGTCGCGTCGTTCCCATAAAGGATATCAAGACCTTTATCCGGGCTGCGGCGATCCTGCACGCTCGCGGCCGCAATACCGTGTTCTGGATCGTCGGGCCAACGGAAGAGGACGAGGAGTATTACGCCGAGTGTCGGGTGTTGGTAGAACACCTCGGTCTGCAGGATCGTGTCCAGTTTCTGGGTTTTCGCTCGGTATCCGAGGTGTTGATGACCGTCCGCTTGACGGTTCTGAGTTCCATCAGCGAGGGATTGCCCCTGTCGGTGCTCGAGAGTTTTGCCGCTGGGGTGCCCGTCGTTGCCACCGACGTCGGCTCGTGTCGGGAACTGGTTTATGGCGCCCAACCCACGGTCGAGGAACCGGCGGGGATCATCGTTCCCATCGCCGATCCCGCCGCACTTGCCGGGGCTATGATCGCCTTACTGGACAGCGAGGAGCGTTGGAATCTTTGTAGCCACAACGCCGTTATCCGGGTTGAGAGGCATTACCGGGAAGAGCAGATGTTTGCGCGTTACGGCGACCTCTTCGATCAGGTCATGACGGAGTAGCTATGGCTGGGATCGGTTTTGAATTACGGCGTATTCTCCGGCGCGGAAGTTATCTAGCGATGATGGAGGCCTATGGGTATGCCGGCGTGGTATCGTCGGGCCCGTGGCTGTTGTCCATATTCGGTATCCTATTGCTGGGATTTCTGGCAATCGGCGATCATACTGCGCGTGCGTCGGTCATCCAGTTCCAGGTTTCCGTGACTTATCTGATTGCGGTTTCCCTGATACTCACCGGTCCCTTGCAGCTCCTCTTCACGCGCTACATTGCGGATATGCTCTTTGCGCGACAGACGCGATCGGTCGTGACGGTCCTGCTCACCATGCTGATCACGGCACTCGTTCCCGGCACCATCTTTGCGGTGGCTGCGCTACTGCTTTTCTTCAGGGCAACGCCATGGCTTTACCAGGTGCTCATGGCCATGGCATTTATCGAGCTTTGTGGTGTTTGGGTTTTGACGATCATGGGCACCAGCCTCAAGGATTACAAGGCCCTGGTTAGCTGGTATCTGTTCGCCTACGCAACGGTGGTCGCCCTGGGCCTGTTTCTGGGGCGGCGCTTTGGTCTGGACGGCTATATGCTGGCATTCGTACTCGGTCAGGGGATCTTACTCCTGGGTCTTGGGACACTGGTCATCCGCCAATTCCCGGGCTTCGTGCAGTGGCCCCAACACCGCGGCCACCGCTGGTACTGGTCCCTGGCCCTGGTGGGCACCGCTTTCAATCTGGGTGTGTGGACGGATAAATTCTGGTTCTGGTTTTCTCCGGCAACCAGTGCTGCGATCATCGGTCCGCTGCGGGCTTCGCCCATCTACGATGTTCCGATTTTTCTCAGTTATCTGTTGATCGTGCCCGGTCTCGCGGTATTCCTCTTTCGCCTGGAAACGGAATTTGTAGAGGCCTACGACGCATACAATCGGGCTATCATCGATGGTGGCACCTACGAAGAACTGAAGAGCGCCAAGTTGCGCATGCTGCTTGCGACGCGTTCCGGTCTTGGCGACATCGCCAAGGTCCAGGGAATCACGGTGCTGTTGGCTTTTGCCTTCACCCAGCCCCTCCTTGCGCTTTTGGGTTACTCCAGCAGCTACGCTCGCATTTTTCAATTTGACGTTATCGGTGTAAGTCTGCAGCTTTTGTTGATGAGTCTTCTGAATGTCTATTTCTATCTGGATCTGCGTGGTCGTAGCGTCCTGCTGACGCTCACTTTTCTCTTGGGCAACGTTATCTTCACCGGGATGACCCTCTGGGCCGGGCCGTTCTTTTATGGCTTGGGCTTTCTGGCATCGCTTTTTGTGGCGGATCTGCTCGGGCTCTTTTATCTATCCCGGGATTTGGAACGAATCGATTATTTGACTTTCATGCGTGCTCAGTGAGGATCCATGTGAAAGACCAGCATAAAAGTATTCTGGTGATCGGGGGCGCTGGTTTCATCGGCTCTCATACCGTCGACCTGCTTTTGCAGGAAGGTCATCGCGTACGTGTGCTGGATAATTTCTCCAGCGGGCGAAAAGAAAATTTGCCATGGGAGCATCCGCATCTGGAGATCGTTTCTGGAGACCTGGAGGATGGCGTGTTGCTGGAACGGGCTTTTGACCAGGCACAAGCCGTCCTCCACTTGGCGGCACAGGTGTCCGTGCAGCGAAGCCTGGAGGATCCGCTTGGCTCTTGCCGGCAGAATATCCTGAACTTCGTGCGCGTTCTGGAGCAGGCGCGTCGACATGGCACACGCGTGGTATACGCCTCGTCGGCTGCCGTTTATGGGGATCCGGAGGTTTTGCCTGTGGACGAGCAGGCCCCTGTTCGCCCGGTATCTCCCTACGGTCTGGAAAAATACAGCAACGAACTCTACGCAGAACTCTACGGGCGGATACATGGCCTCTCGCATCTGGGTCTGCGCTATTTCAATGTGTATGGTCCGCGGCAAGATCCGGGCTCTCCGTATAGTGGGGTCATTTCCCGCTTTGTGGATCAGATCCGTAAGGGGCAGGCCCTGACGGTACGCGGGGATGGTCTCCAGGAGCGGGATTTCATCCACGTTGCCGACGTGGCACGAGCCAATCTGGCTGCCTTGTTCGCCTCTCTGTGTGGCGTGGTCAATATTGCTGGCGGGCAAGTAACGACCGTCCGGCGGCTGGCCGAGCTCATCATTGAACTCCACGGAGGCAAAGGATCGATTGAGGGCGTTCCACCCCTCCCCGGTGACATTCGCCATTCCCAGGCAGATATTGGCCGCATGCAACAGTTCCTGATCGCGCCGGGAATCCCCCTGGATCAAGGTCTGCAGGATTTGCTGGATGGGGGTATGAGTCGCGCACGCAGCGTCGGATAGCGCTGTCTTGGGCGCCTTGCTCTGGTTCTCGACATTCCACCCAATGCCAGGGATTTACGCCCTGGCGATACGCGCGGGCTTTCCATGCGGCCCGCTTGTACGGCCGTCCGGCCGTTTCCGGGCCGTGCCGGACTGGGTTATGCTTCAGCGCAGAGAATCCTGTGTAGCGGGCGCGCAATGGAATACATCGATTCGGCGGTCATGGAGGCGCTGCTGGCGAATGGCGAGGCGTTTCGGCAGAAGCGGCCTTATCCCTATGCCAGTATCCAGGGATTTCTGAGGGAAGACGCCTTTGCCACGCTCTGCCGCGAGTCACCCAGTCCCGAGGATATGCAGCAGGAAAAGCGGCGCCGTGCGCACGGTCAGCAGACGCACGAGCGTCTCAGTCTGCAGGTGGTGCCAGCCGTGGAAGATCGATTGTCCAGCCATTGGCGGAACTTTCTGGCGGAGTTGCGCAGTCCGGCCTACCTCGATTTCTGGCGCCAGATGCTGGGGCTGTCGCGACGCAGCCCAGTGCTTTTGAGCATGCACTGGCACTATGCGCCGGCGGGGGCGTCGGTATCACCACACACCGATGCGCGGCGCAAACTGGGCTCACACATCTTTTACCTCAATACCCCGGCGGACTGGCAGGAAGACTGGGGCGGCCAAACCCTGGTGCTGGACGACGGGGGACGCTTTCCGCGGCATTCGGCGCCCGGGTACGAGGATCTCGAACTGGTGGCCGCCTCGACGGT
>DAIAVG010000156.1 GCA_027445725.1 Acidithiobacillus sp. | reverse complement strand
AAATCTCTAATTTAGACGATTAGCCCGGCTTCGCCGGGTTTTTTATCGCCCTTTTTCCGGCGAAAGTGCTTTACTCGGTGATAGTGCCGTGCAGTCGACTCTTTGTAACCCCCGCATCGTCCAGCGAGCACGGTAAGTTACCCTTAAAGACGATGCTTGCGGTCATGAAAGCCCTGGGTATTGAGCTAACGCTAAGGTGCAGGCATAGCCATTTCCCGTGAGTCGGCAAGGGCAGGGCATGGGGCAAGGTTGTCGCAAAGGCCGTCAGCAGAGGGCCTGATCCCAATGGTTCCAGGCCGCCGCTGTCAGTGGCTGACGGCTTGGCATGCTCCAACGCCTTCCATCACCGTCTTCTGCCAGGGGTGTGCGTGGCTGGAGATGCTTGGTGGGTAGGTTCCCGTGGGTGAGCTGGTCGCAGAATCTGCGGCACGATGACGGGCAGGCTCGGGCCGGGTTCCAGGCCCATGCCCCGGCGCCGGTCATCGATGCGTTGCGGAAATTGCTGCGCGGCGAGATCCAGGACGTTGTTCCAGTCGCCCTCGATGCGGGGCGTGCGAATCTCCACGGCCATTTCCTTGCGCGTGAGTTGCATGCGGCGTTGCAGCCGCCCGGCAGCCTCCAGGCCGGCGGGGTCCGGATCTGCGAAAACCATCAGCCTGCTGCAGCTCTGTGGCGGCGTATAACCACCCAGAATGCGGTCCGGGCGATCGTCGATCGTTCTCCCGCCCATATTGCCGCTGTTGACCGTGGCATGGACAGCAACGCCATTGTGCAGGAAAGACGCGGCAAGCGCGGTCTCAATGCCCTCGCCGACCCCCAGCACGCCATCGGCCGTCATTGGGCGGAGTACGATGTGCAAGGGCACCTTGCGAACGATGGGCGTGGTGAGTTTGCGTGGGTCCAGCAAGACATCGGGCCGCTCCAGATCCGGCAGCATGAGCTTGCCGCTGCCATCCGGCTGCAGCCAGGTCCGATGCAGGGCCAGGACCTGGTGGTTGGGGCCCCGGCATACGGCGATCAGGGCGGGGAACGAACCGATCTGCTGGGGCTTGCCGTCCTTCCCCTGGATCCAGTAGCCCAGGTCCGGTATCGCTCGGATGTCCTGAGCGTCGACTATGAGTCCAAAGGGAATGTGCCGATTTTCGAAGTACGCCATGGCCTGCGGACACTCGCGCAAGGGCACGGTCTGCCGCCAGAGATTGGCGATCGTCTTGCGCGCCCGTTCCGTGGCTTCCTTTTGGTCTTTCTCGGTCCAAGAAGATGTTGCCGAAGTTTTGGCAGGTTGGGCAGGTGCTGCGCGCTGCGCCGGAGCGAGATCGTAATCCACCGGCAGGGTGCCAAGCACGCGGGCCACTTCTTCCATGGCGTGCTTGAAGTTCCAGCCATGGATGTGTTCCAGAAGAGAGAAGCCGTCTCCCTTCAGTAGCTCGCCCCCGCCCTGGGAGCAGTAGAAGGTGCCGCCCTTTTCCTTGGGATCGAAGCGAAAGCGGTCCGTGCCTCCGCAACCCGGGCAGGGACCATGGCGATTACACAGACATTTGGGGTCGATCCCCAGGCGGGGCAGGACATCGAGCCAGCGGTCTTTCACGGCCCATTTGGTTTCGGTCATCCATGCGGGTGTCGGCATGATAGGGTTCCTCCTCGCGCAGTTGACCATTTCCTATGCGGGGAGATGGTCGTGCCCCCGATCAATTTTTTCCGCGATATCAATGACAACGTTGTACAGCCCGTCAATGGCTTTCTGACTGCCTTGCAACTTCTCTTTGATATCGGCGAGTTCGGCAGATTGCCGGTTTCCCATCGTCTCCAATCGGCCCGTGCGTTCCTCCATCGACTGGATTTTTTTCATCCACTCCGGGCTCTCCGCTGCGGCCTGGAGCGCCTCAAGCGGTGCCTCGATGGCCTTGATGGTGTCGGCCAGGCGATCGAGGCTATCGCTGCCGGTGACTTCCCGTATTTTCTGTGGGAGCTGGTCCAGTGCCGCTTGATACTGCCGCACGCCCTTTTCGTGAAGCTTCTCCAGGATGCCGATGATGGCCTGGCTGATTTCGCCGGTAATCGTCAGCACGCCACGCAAGCGCTCATCCAGCGTGGCCAATACCGCTGTCTGAATCTCGGTTTTCTTCTCGATCTCCTGTAAGCGGCGCATGGTGGCCGTCAGGCCGGATGCGGTTTGCTGATCGGGTGCCGCGGCGGTCCGGTGTAATACTGCGGATGGGTTACTCATGGAATCCTCCGTCAATGACCATGGATCTGAAGGAAATACATCAGAAACACCTCTCCCAAAGCGGCAATGCCGCTGCCCAGGAGTGCGCCCAGGAATACCCTGCCAGTCACCCCCTGGGTGGCCTGGGTGTGCTGGTTCTGCGCCTGGGTGAGATGCTCCAGGCGCACCTTGATTTCCTCCGCCAGCACCTGGAACTGACGCACGGATTTCGCCGCCTCGGGTAGATCCCGCTGGAGGTGGTTTATCTCCTCTTTGAGCTGGTTCAGTTTGGTGTCCAGCGCATTGGCGTGGGCGACGGCTTTCCCCAGGGATTCCAGGAGCGTTTTGAGCGGGTCGGCGTCGGTATCGCCCAGTTGCTGGAGTACCTTTTCCACGGCGTGCGCGGCCTCTTGCAATCGCCGAACGAAATCCTCCTTCAGGAGCCGGTGGTGCAGGAGCCGCTCTTCCCGATCGATCTCGAAGAGGCCGCGCACATGCTGCTGCAACGCATCCGCCAGGCCGGGCAGGGTGGTGGACTCCTGAGGGCCGAGATCGCTCATGGGTTCTGCGCCTCCAGCAGCGCATGCCAGGCGTCGACATTGGCAAAGACCGGATCGACATGCGCCTGGGCATGGGGCCAGGGGAGGGCGTCTGCGAACAGATACGCCCCGCCACCGATCAGGATCACCGCTGCGCAATCCGCCAGGGTGCGGGCCTGCTGTTCGACGCCATGGGTCATGCTGGCGGCAATGGCCTGGATGGCCTTGGCCCGCGCCTGGTCCACGATGTCCACCGCGACCGCCTGGCCATAGAGTTTGATGGGCTTGTGGTGGATGAGGGCATTCTGGGCCACGTTGCGGGTCAACCGCTGGCCGGTGGCATCCTCGACGGCCCCCTGGAACCGGTCGATGGCGGCCGCTACCCCGAGATCCGGCAAGGTGCCGCAGCGTGTGAAATCGACGCGCCCTTGCTGCACCACCGTGATGTCCGTGGTCCGCGAGCCGATATCCACGACCGCCACCGGCGCGTCCTCTTCGTCCCCGATGTCGGCGCTCATGGCGACGACCAGGGACTGGGGCAGGATATGCACTATCTGGGGTATGGGCAGATCCACGGGACCGTCGATGGTGCGCAGGCGCACAGGGGTCAGGTGGTTTTGCCGCTTGGCGGCAATACGCCCCTCGTTGGGTGTGCCATTGGCGCGAAAATAGTCTCTCAGAGGAAGCCCTACGGCCAGGGCGAAAGGTGCCTGTGCCCCGGAGTGGTGCAAGGCATGGGCGACCAGCACCCGATTCAGGGGAGATATCGCATAATCCGAAAAGCGGGTGTCTTCCGCCTGGAGCGACTCGCCCACCGTGAAGGTGCCGCCCTCCGTCTCATAAACGGCGCTTTCTTCCGCCGTGGTGCCCAATCCCGTTTGATACCAGTCTCCGGATTGTGCCCGGGAGGGCAGGGTGTGACGGATCCGCTGTCCGGGATCTCCCTGCAGGATTTTGATGTCGCCAAAGCCGTCATCGCAGGAAAATAAGGTTATGCTCATGGGTTAATCCTCTGGGTTGGATGGGTGATTCTGGAGGCCGGATCCGAGCAATCGCTGTAGTTCGCGAGCCTTGTCAATTTTGCTTCTAAGGCTTTTGGGTGACTCTGAGGTCTTTTTTTGCTGGGGCTTGCTGGAGGTTGCGGGCGGAGTTTGCTGTGGTAATGACGCGGGAGCCGAATCCCCGGCCCCCGGCTTGTCCGTAGGTTCGTCAGTGCTTGATATCACCGCATGCCGTTCCGGGGGTGGTGGTGCCGACTGGATGGCGGGGGACGCCAGGAACGGTTTTTCAACCAAGTCCTTCGATGCCAGCCCGCCGATGATGGATCCGGCCAATGGCCGGAGAACCGGTTGCGGCCTGTCCGCCGGGGCCGGAAGCAGCGGGACTTCCAGGCAACGGCCATCGGAGAGGACGCGGGTGAGAATGGCGCGGACTTCCTCGTCGCTTTCCTGGATGGCC
>DAIAVG010000155.1 GCA_027445725.1 Acidithiobacillus sp. | reverse complement strand
CATCCCCGCCGTCAAGGCCTTCAAGGATGGCAAAGTCGTCGATGAATTCACCGGGGCCCTGCCCGAATCCGCCGTACGTCGGTTCATCGAGAAAAACCTGCCGTTGCCAGGTGACGACCTGCGTGTGCAGGCGCTCGACGCCATCGCCCAGGGCAAGGCGGCGGAGGCCGAAGCGTTGCTGGAACAGGCCATCAGCATCCACCCTGGGAACGATCCTGCGCGCCTGGCGCTGGCGCACCTGGCCATCCAGCAGGGCCGCCATGCCGACGCCCAGGCCCAGATCGACGCCATGTCCCCTACCTTCCAGATGGAAACCGAAGTCGAAGGCCTGAAAGCCTTGCTGGAATTCACCGAGACCGCCCGCAGCGCGCCGTCCATGACCACACTGGAGGCCACCATCGCCAGCGAAAAGGGCGATCTCCGTGCGCAGGCCATGTATCAGCGGTCTTTACTTCTGCTCTTGCAAGGACGGGAAGAAGCGGCCCTGGACCAACTCATCGAGATGGTGGAACGCCACAAAAACTATCAGGACGGCCTGGCCCGCAAAACCATATTGAAGATATTCGCTTTGCAGGGTAATCAGGGGCCTCTGGTGGAACGCTACCGATCCCGCCTGTCCCGCGCTTTGCACTGAGGGCGTTGCTATCCGCCGCCGTCTCTCATTGAGGTTTATGTGTTATGTTGTAATGGTTGGCTGGAACTCCCGGCCTTTTCCCAGAGTCCAACCCAGGACGTACCGAGCTGCAAGACAAAATCCCGAAGGAGAGTCCTATGGCGAATAATCGCCCGAATTCGATGTTGAAGCACCCTAGACTGGTAGTCACTGCCGTCGTAGCGGCATGTTTTGGTTTTTCACTGGGTGCGACGGAGTGGGCACAGGCCGATGCGCCTACCTCGCCCGCCTTGTCCATCGCCACCAATACGGCCCCCCAGCAGGCGCTGGTCGCGCTGCCGGATTTCACCCCGATTATCGACCGTTACGGCCCGGCGGTAGTGAATATCAGCAGCACCACGAATAAGGTCATTCACCAGCAGACCAACCCTTTTCCGCCAAACTCGCCTTTCTATCAGTTTTTTCATCACTTCATGGCTCCCGGACAAAACGGTTCAGGCCCCCAGCAACATGAAAAAATTCAATCTCTTGGATCTGGCTTCATCATCAGTCCCGACGGCTATATCGTCACCGCCGGTCATGTCGTCCGCGGCGCTAACCATATCGTCGTTACCCTCACCACCCACCATGCCTATCCGGCCAAGCTGATCGGTCTCTCGGTGCGTTACGATACGGCACTGCTCAAAATCGACGCCAAGGACCTGCCCACCGTGCCCATCGGCAACTCCGACGATCTGAAGGTTGGCCAATGGCTGCTCGCCGTCGGCGCGCCTTTCGGCTTCTATAACACCGTGACTCAGGGCGTGGTCAGCGCCATGAACCGTCCGCTGCCCGATGATGAATACATCCCCTTCATTCAGAGCGACGTACCCATCAATCCCGGCAACTCCGGCGGACCGCTCTTCAACATGAAGGGCCAAGTGATTGGCATCAACGATCAGATTTACACCAACAGCGGCGGCTACATGGGTCTGTCCTTCTCGATTCCCATCAATACCGTGATGCGGGTGGTGCAGGACTTCAAGGACCACAAAGCGATCCAGTTCGGCTATCTGGGCGTCGAAGTGCAGGATGTCACGCCGCCAATGGCGCAAGCACTGCACCTCAAAGAACCAGTGGGTGCACTCGTCGCCTCCGTCATGCCGGGTAGCCCGGCCGCCAAGGCAGGCATCAAGCCCGGTGACGTCATCGTCACCTATGACAACAAGCCGGTGTACAATGTCGGACAGTTACCGCCTATGGTTGGTAATACCCTGCCGGGCACGCAGGCCAAGGTCGGCATCCTCCACCGCGGAGAAGCGGAAACCAAAGATGTCCTGATTACCGCCCTACCCAAAAACATGGAAGGGCCTTCCGGCAGCCAGGAACCCTCCACGGCTGCCAAAGTAGGCAAAGTCTCCCGTATGGGCATCCATGTCCAGTCGCTGACCCCCAACATTGAGAAGCGGCTGGACGTGCATCATGGTGTCGTGGTGGTCGGCGTTAGTGAAGGCGCGGCAGCGGAAGCCGGAATCATGCCCGGCATGATCATCCAGCAGATTGATCAGCAGGACGTCGACAGCCCCACCCAGTTGGAGCACATTGTCGCCGCACTGCCCGCTGACCAGCCTATCCCGTTGCTGGTGCGGCAGGGCAAAGCCAGCATCTACGTGGTGGTGACGCTGCCTAAGAAGTAGACGCGCGACAATACAGGCATCACCCGCGCGGGTGATGCTTCTGATGTAATTCCTTCAAACGCGCCTGCGCCACATGGGTATAAATCTCCGTGGTGGAGAGATTCGCGTGGCCAAGCATCAACTGCACACTGCGCAGGTCCGCGCCGTGATTCAGCAAATGGGTGGCAAAGGCATGACGCAGACTGTGGGGAGAGACGATCTGGGTGATCCCCGCGACATGGGCGTAATGCTCAATGTTTTGCCAGAAACGCTGCCTGGTCATGGCGGCTCCGCGTCCTGTCACGAAAACGGCGGCACTGATGCGTTCACCCAATATCTGCGGACGACCGCTTTGCAGATACTGCGCCATGCGTCCGGCGGCCATTTCTCCCATGGGCACCAGACGTTCCTTGCGACCCTTGCCAAAGACCACCACCAGACCGGCGCTGAGGTCCACCTGGCGCGTCTCCAGACTCACCAGCTCCGACACCCGCAAACCGCAGGCGTACATCAACTCCAGCATGGCTGCATCGCGCAGTCCCAGAGGACGAGTGCAATCAGGGGCGGCGAGCAGGGCCTCTGTCTCGGTTTCACTGAGGACATGGGGCAGCGCCCGGCCGAGGCGGGGACTTTGCAGATTACGGCTGGGATCACGAGGCACCCAGCCCTCCCGCTCCGCATGACCGTAGAAGCGGCGCACGCTGGAGAGCAGGCGGGCCACGGAGCGCAGAGCCGCTCCTGACTGTAGCTTCTGTCCCAGTATACGCGCCAGAGCACCTTCATCGGCGGTGGTCAGGGTCAGCCCTTGCGCCGCGAGGGCGACCGCCACCTGCAGCAGATCCTGGCGATAAGCCGTCAGGGTATTTTCACCGAGGTTTTTTTCCAGCCACAGGGCGTCGAGAAAGGCATCTATCTGCTGACGCTCAGCGGACGCAGCGGCTGTAGTCATCGAATCGCCCGGTTGTGGTAAAACAGCGCGTCAGAGCGCCAGCGGGTCAGTCCAGAAACAGGCGTGTAACTACCAGAGGATGAATCCATGCCAACGGTCCTCCCGTCAAGGATCCGGCGCGCTGCGCGGTGCGCCACAGGGACCAGAAGCCTGCCGGTCCACCCTGTGCCACACCGCGCTCGGCCACCTGTAACCACCACTGCGGGCCAGAGCCGGACGCCGCGGCATACAAGGCCCCCTGCCAACTGAATGGCGCAGGCACCGGCTCCAGTGCTGCCCGCTCACGATAAGCGGCCAGCGTACTGAAGTCCGGCCAGTCTTCCTGACGCTTCCATCCGGCAAAGCCAAAAGTGGTAGCCGCAGCACTGAACAACACTTTCCGCGCCTGCCGCAAACTCCGGTGGGGTAATGCCAACAAACTGCCGAGCCAGACATAGAGGCGAATCAGCGGCAGGGGATCCTTGTCGCCACCGCCCTCAATGATCATCAGGGTAACGGTCAGGAAGAGCTGACGGATGGCATCCAGAGGCTGGTCGCCGAGGGCGCGGATACGCCCCATGAAGGCAGGCAGATCGCGATCCCGCAGGGCATGGAGCAGCGGTTTATCTATGGCCGGATCGCGGCTGGCGCGCCCCTCTGGAACCACCACAGCCACCCCGGCTGGCAGTTGCCAGTGACTCTGCAAAAGCGCCATCGCCCCCAGCGAAAAAGGTCGGGCAGGAAGATCGGCGGCAGCATCATGCCACTGTCCGTAGAGTATGGTACGCAGACCCTGGGCGTGGTTATCATCGGCCAGACGCTGGGCCAGACGGTGGAGGACAATCCGCCGGGCATTGTCGTCCGCCGCCATACTGAACAGTAGCGGCGCCAGCGTCTCCAGATCACGGTCCTCAATAGCCTTGGCAAAGGTATCCGCCTCCATGTCCAGGGGCATGGGGTTGGCGGCCTCGGACATCAGCGCAGCCGGCAGCATGGCTGCCGGCTTCACCAGCGACGTCTCCTGCACCTGTAGGGCAGCCGCTAACAGTGC
>DAIAVG010000154.1 GCA_027445725.1 Acidithiobacillus sp. | reverse complement strand
GCACAGTGGAAAAGCCCACTCGCCGCGCGGTGTCCGCCAGCGCTTCCGGTGATGTCCCTGCACAATAGAGCGCCCCGACCTGCGCGCCAATGGAACAACCCACCACCGCGCGCACCGGTACCCTGATTTCCTTCAACGCCTGCAGAACACCAATGTGCGCCAACCCCCGTGCTCCACCCGAACCCAGGACCAGGGTGATCCCCGGCTCCTGGGGCGGGCGGGCAGTTTCCTTCCTGGAAACCAGGCGCATCGGGGAGGAATATGCAAGGCGCGGTCTCACGAATTCCTTCGCGAGAAACGCATGGTCACCAACGCAAACGCTACCCCCGCAAAGAAAGAAAGCGTCGGAATAAACCAGAAAACCGTCAACCAATGCTGCAGATGTTCCATGTTTTACTCCCGTTCCCCAACCAGGGACTCGACCGCATCCAGCGTGTTGCGCTCCTCCTCGACGACCTCGCCCGACTGTCGTTCCTTCTCCACCAGCCCAATGATCTTGTTCAGCTTGCCGGGCTTGATGTCCAAATGCTCGGCGACCGCCTTGACGTCTTCCTTCAGTTGTTCCTGCATGGACGCTATTTTCGCCCGGCGGTTGATGATGTCCTCAATGGCTTCCCGTGCTTTTTTGCTGATTTCCATGACTTCTCCTTTCGATTTACATAGCATCCCTGCGGATGTCTTCCCAGGCATCTGCCTCTTGCTTCCTTGTCTCTGCAAGATCTTCCACACTCGGGCCATCAGGCCCATACCCCATTTTCCCCCAAAGTGCCGTCCTGATCAGTGGCGAAGGATTTGCTGTATGGACATATTGGGATATCGCCCTGATCATTCTGGGCTCCCATATTTCGTAGTGCTGGCCACACTGCCCTATTTCCTCGGCCAAGCTCCGGAAAATAGCTTCTGGGTCGTCTTGCTGTGCTGCAAAACCATTCGCCATTTTACCCCTTTGCTGCATGTCCAGCCCCACTCCACTTCATGTAAGCCGGAACAGCAGGAAGAACAGCGGTATATTTACAGCGTCCTTGGGTTACCAACCCACCCCATTCATACTTTCCTAGCCCCAAGTATTGACCATACTTGTTAACCAAAGGAACCGATACAACATGGTTTTTATTGCGCAGAAAGCGATCGAACTCAGCATAAGAAGCCAGGGCAAGCCGTGCTTTGCACTCCTTTGTGTGGTGCCATGGAATAAGTACGTTGGCGAAAACGCTTGGAGGCGGATTACGCAGACTCTCCGCAGCACTTGCTGACGTTCCAGCGAAAGCGCTTCCTGTACCTAGAGCACACAGAATGGTAACAACACCAAAAACCCCAATGGAACGACGATTATTTTGCATAACAAACCCTTCTTTGTAAAAATGAACCTTATTGCGCCGCCATCAGCGCCCGCTGAATAACGGCAATAGGTTGTTCCCCGATCATGCTGGCGACCTTGCCAGCGGCACGATCCTCGAAAAGAATCGCCGGCACCTCGCCATAAGGATCGACGTCCCCCAACAGTTGGTTATTCCGTTCGACAGCGGCGGCCATGGCCGGCGGTACGTCTTGCGTACGCGGCAACGCCAGGTGCCCATTGCGAAAACCCGCTTCCGCTTGGAGAAACCGCTCCCCGGGATGCCGCGATTCCAGCAAGGCCGCCGCCCTGGGTAGGCTGCCGGCATCCAGCACCGCTACCGGCACGATCCGTAACCGGAGCTTGCCGGACAGCAGCAATGGCTGAAGCTCACGAAACTCCTGATGGCAGTAGGGACAATCCGGATCCACGAAATCGGTGAACACCGGGCCGGACCTTCCAATCAGGAACGATGTACCCTGATCCTGCACTCGGGCCAAAAAATCAGCCGCACGCACTGTCACCAGCGCCGACGTGGCCATCAGCAACGCCAGCAGAATGCTGCGGCTATTCTTCCCCATTCGTCCCCTCCTCTCCCGCCTGAACGCGGTCTTTGATGCCCTGCCAGGCAAAAACACTGATCGAAAATACCAACACCAGGCCAATGGCGATGACAGGCAGCATAACAATTCCGGTCAGCAGGATGATCCACCAATGCGAAATCAATGGGTTCTCCCCAGCAATAGAGACCGCAGCAGCCAGAAGGACATCGCCCAAAGCAACACAAACAGCCCCGCCGTTTCGATGCCAATGGGCGCGAACCAGAGCACCTGTGATCCGGCGACGCCGCAGCTCGGGCCGCCGGCGCTGATCAGGGTGCAAACATGCGACAGAGTTGTCGATGCATGTTGCATCTCGACGATCTGGGCCAAGGACCCCGCCAGCCCGCCCGTCAAGCTGATCAACAGCAACCGGTCGAAACCACCCAAGGCGCCAAATGCGATGCCCAACAAGGCGGCCCGATCCAGCCAGCAAAGCGGGCAAGGCTGCCAGCCTTTTGCTATCTGCAATCCAATCGCAACGGCAATCGCCATCAGTGCCAGGATCCCCACCAGCAAACGCAACTCCACACGAATGAACTTGGGCAGGTCAACCCGCGCCAGCAAGGGAGCAAACAGCAACGGGACCATCCCTATCGCCATCGCCGCATACTCCACAAGGCTTCCCCCGGGTAGCCAGCGCATTTCGGCCACCACCACCAGAATACCGCCCAGGGTAGCCAAAACAGCCAGGCGCGGGATGTCCCGCAACGAGGCTGCGGTATAGGCAATGGATCCGATCAGCACGACTACGGCGACCTTGATCCACCAGGGCAAAGCTGCCGATGAAGTGGTCGCCGGTGCAAGATCGAAAATCGGCGCGCCGGACGCCGCCGCCATGCCCGCCAGGCCGCCGGAAGCACCCGCGCCCAGCAGACTGGCTCCGGCCTGTGCCCCCACCGCGCACACGCCGCCAGCGCACGCCCCGGCCCCCGCCGAAAACAAGGCGGCGATGCTGCTGCCAAAACGGGAGAGAAAACCGATACCGCGCATCAGTGAACGTCCTTTTCAGTCTCGATACTTTTCCGCGCCTCAAGCTTCGCGGCACGACAAATATCGCGCAGACCTTGACCCAAGAAGAATAAAAACCCAGCGCCAGAGAAAACCGCAAATCCCAAATAAAACCTCAGAGCCATCAAAAATGCAAAATTTTCCGGACGAGAAACGGTGACCGCATCAAGCATGAAAAGATCTGACCCAACCACATAGGCCGCAAAAACCATCAGCCCTATCATGCAAATCGGAATCACCTTGTCATTGAGCAAGGCTTTCCTGGCCATGATTAACCAAAGCTTTGCGTGATAGTTCTTTAAGACGCCATGAAATTTACACACCTAACCAGCCATCCGCTTCTTCGACAGAGACGCTACTTGCTCCCGCAACAACTCCCTGCCACGCTTCAGTACCGCTGGCGCCAGACGGTTGTTGGCGATCCCCTCCGCCGCCTTCCTGGGCGTCAGCCCACGCACGGCCCCAATACAAGAAAAGAACTGGCACATGGCCGGCGCGTGATCGTGTATCGTGCAGCCGTCGCTGCCCAAGTAATAGCAGTCCCCATTCTCCCGCTCCGGAATCCTGAAAAATCCGGGCATCTCCGGCATGGGGGCGCCCTCAAACTGGGTAATATCATCCCCCATGCTGGGAGACACGACGATCAGCATGTTTTTGCAGCAAAGACGACAATCTCCGCAGGGAACGTCCTGCCGCTTGGGTATTTCTCTAGGGATTGGTGTTTCTATTTGACTTCTCATCTCAATCCGATCCGTCTTGCTTTTTCGTCGTGCTCCATCTTTTGCAAAACCTCCATCCTGGCGTTTTCATACAGGCCTCGCAGCAAAGCGGCAACTCCCATAATTACGACAAACACCATCTCAACGCCTAATCCCATAGCAAGCTTAATACTAGCATGATGCTTTTTGTGACCGTCCAAAAACGCGTAAAGGTTAGGTAATTGGCGGAGATCACGTATCAAAAACGGATCGAAATAACAAATAGTAGAGCCAACACCATATGCCAATACCCCGGCAAAAATTACGCCATAAAGGAACAGCATCACATTAGAAATCACGGTCTTTCGTGCCATGACCCACCAGACCTGTGCATAAAAATTATCCGAAAAATGCCGTTTCATCCGAATCGCATCCGCTAATCCATAATTGTCGAACGGGCCTTGGGCCGGGTGCCTTTGACCGGCTTTTTGGTGGACGACGCCTTTGATGCGGCGTTTTTCCTGGCCGTGCCAGAAGCGCCACCTTGTGCCGATGCCCGGTCTTCCCATTTTTTGCCCAGGGCACCCTTGTCATCCCACCAGGAGCCGTGACCTT
>DAIAVG010000153.1 GCA_027445725.1 Acidithiobacillus sp. | reverse complement strand
TCCTCATGGTTTCCGCGCACGGCAAAAAACCACGGCTTGCAGCCGGCGGGCTCATTCAGCAGTGCGAGACATCCCATGGAATCCTGTCCCCGATCCACCAGATCGCCCACGGAAAAGAGACGGGCATGCTGTTTGTCGAATCTGACGGACTTTAATAGAGCAAGAAGCTGGTCTAACTCGCCGTGCAGGTCGCCCACTACAAAATCACGCCCGGTATCGTTGGCTGGCAGGCAGTGGATAATTGGGTTCTTGTTATTTTCAGTCATTTATAACTCATCCCGACCCGTAAGAATGAGTATGTCGGCCTTTTATTCAGCATTTCCGTATTCGCCCCGAGCAATAACCAGTCGTTTGCGTTCCAGGATATGATGGCCTCATCGACACTATTTTCTACCGCCAGAACAGGATGGTGCGGGTGGTGTCCGCATGCAATCCTGACCTGACCGTCTATATTGTTCAGCTCCGGTCTTGCGTGGCAGGAAGGGCAACCAAGCACCTGTTTTTCACTCATCACCGTTATCCTCCAACCAGTGGTCCATTTGTGCCTCCGCTCGGCCGGGCATTTCGTTCACGTCACTACAGAGATCCGATAACAATCTGGCGCAGACCTTGCGCGCATGTTCTACGGAGATTCCATCGCTAAACAGCACCGTGCAGGCGGCCTCGTGGCGGAGACGCGCGGCCTTGAGGTGCGCGGACAGGATGGGCATAACTCCCCTTAACTGTTTTTTCAGCGACGGCAAATCCGCCATGGTTTCCTCATGACCGGCGGATGGCTGCTGCTGGCCGGCGTCAGACGCCATTCGCCGGATGGCGGATGCACATTGGCTGGCCGTTGCCTCGCGTCGGTATACGGTCCCGCCGTTGTCTATGGCGACCGAAAGCCTGTGGCATTCTTTGGCGCACGCATCCATCACCAGCACAGCGAACCGTGCCAGCGCGCCGGGCGCATTTGGTTCAAGTTGTGCCTCAATCGCCATTTGCTGCAAATCATCCAGCGTCATATAGCACCATCCATGCCGGTTCCGGTATTTACCCTATTCTACGCCGTTCAGGCGAAGCCCTGTTTTTTTTGGGGAATTACTAGGCTTTTGAAGAAATCCCGTGTGCATCCATCCACACCCGCACGGTATCGCTGCAGCGCGCCATGCCTGCACAAACGGGGGTCACCCATTTCTTGCCGCGCTGGTGAAGTCCTTCCCACGCTTCCACGATGTCATAGGACCGGGAAGAGCGTTCGATGAGAAATCCCAACAACTGATCCGCCTGCAGAATATCCTTGATGGATTTCGCTTCCTGACCTTTCGGCCTTTTCTGTGAAATGAGCAGTTTGTGCAGTGCGAATCTGGCCGGATTGGGAACCATGATCAAAATGGGTTGCATGTGACGATTGATGGCTACGGCATACTGGGCATCCTCGATCAGGTAGTCCAGGAACCGTAGCGGTTCCGCAAACGACTTGAGCGCCGGCACATAGACCGGGTCGACGCTCTCCTTGCCCACCATGGGTGTCAGCAGGTCCAGGCGCGATTGTCCGTCCGTGCCGGCATAGGCCACGATCTGCCGGGTGCCGCGCATCACGTCGAAGATGGGCTTCATCTCCGGGCGAAGTGTTCCCATGATTTCCTGAACGGCGATCTGGTGGCCGGGCAGGATGGCCAGATCCACATGATGCCGGTCCCGCGCGATGTCGACGTCCGTGGTCATGAGGGCTTCGCTCCATCGCACGCCCAGCATGTTCTGATAAGCCAGGAAGGCATAAGTACCCACCAGCACCCCGCCGCCGGCAAATAACCCGTGCGTCGCGAAAGAATCCAGTAATCCGGATGCGAAGGAGTCCAGTTGGTACCCGCCGCCCCGGATGAACATGGCGGACAGTTTCTGCGCGCTAGACCGCTCCTGTTGCCACTCGCTCAAAAACCGGTCATGCGCATCGGACGCGGGGCCGACATAGGACTGTTTCTGTTTCCCGTTCTCCCGATACTGGTAATAGAGATATTCCCGTCCGCGAACCGTCTTGCGTATCACGCACCCGTCCGCCGACAACAGGCCAAGACGCGCCAACTCGGAATGCATGGCGGCATCCAGAAGTTGTGCATAGAGATTGTGCGCCTGGAGAGAAAGGCTTTTCGACATGGGCCGGCTCCTGTTATACGTTATTTGCACGATAACGTATAACCGCATCGCCATCAATGGAGTGATGGCGCCAGCAACCAATTTTGGTCAGCACGCTATGCCGCAGTCCCCGAAAAGCACTTGCCCACGACAAAAAGCCCGGTTGAAGCCGGGCCATTTGCAATTTCTTGATTCCTGTTCTGTATTCTCAATTCAGTAAGGAACTCTGGGCTTTGTCGATGCCGCATTCGGTGTCGCCCGAAGCCTGCCAGCCTGGAGATGTAAGCCATCAGTCATTTTGCGGATCTGATGCTGGCTGCGATGCGTCGTCTTCACTGCCGTCGATTTATCCCCTCGTGTCGGCCCGGGTCTTAGGTTGTGGTTGATTCTGTGCGCAACATCGCGCTATTGAGTTCACCGTATCACAGCAAATTATTGTTGCTGTGATTTCGCCACAATCGTGCGATATGCCTTGCTATCATAGTGACACTCTCAACCCGTTAAAGCGCTCAAGTCCGAAGACTATCAGGTGGCTTCTCGCGGGCTAAAATCGGGGAAGTCTGTGACGATCTAGGTGGTGGGGCATGGTGGTTGCCGCTTTGTCCACTGCGCCGCCTGTTTTACCTGCTCCCGCCCAATGGCGGACCATGGCGTACCATCCTTGGACTTGCGGTTCCAGGCCAGCGGGCTCGTGTGCGGCATTGGTATCGCGACAATTTCTTGCAATGACGCCAATGTCTTGGCCAGGATGGGATGGGATGGTGAGAATCTTCCGAATCGCACCGCCGGAAAACCTCGCGAGGCCGCCACCTGGTGAGCCAAGGTTCCGCCACCCAGAAACACCGAAACCGCCGTACCGCCGACCAGCAACAATGCTGTTGGGTGTGCCTGCAGGATGGTATCCGCCAGTCGAGGAAGGCAATTCCAGATTTCCTCTGCGGTTGGTTTGCGATTCTCCGGCGGGCGGCAGCGCACAATATTCGCGCAACCGTAATCGTAGCCGCGCCGCAAGCCCTGTTCTTCCAGCAGATGGTGCAGCATGCGCCCGGACCGGCCAACGAAGCCTTTGCCTTCGCGATCTTCGTCAGCGCCTGGGGCCTCGCCGATAACCAGTAGTTTGCAGGGGCGGCCGAAGTCCGGGGTATCGGGCTGGACGATTTGAGTGCGGGAAGCGCAAAGAGATGGGCACCGTGCGCAGTGGTTCGGCATTATTTTCACGGTCAAGGTTACTGATAACTGTGCTTAATGCTTTCAATTTTGGCCTTGAAGTCATCCATGAGAGGGAAGACGTCTTTCCTGATCGTTTTCGTGAATAGTGTGTTCTCACTATCGAAACCGAGTTCGGCATCACGTAATAACCAACGTATATTACCGTCTGTAACTTCAAAACCAGCAAGAAATAGACCATACATTGCCATCATGACGGCATCCTTCGGAGCCCTGCTGGTTTCCTTCACCATCATGCGAATCATGGCCAGTGGTTCAACTTGGCTCCCTAATATATCTTGGATTAGGACGTCCAACGCACGATCTATTGCTGAGCTATATTCCTCTTGTTTCATCGTCGAATCCCCTGACAATATTGAACCTAAAAAACAATCATTGCAGATACAGCTGCATGGCGCAACCAATTAAAGGATAGTGCGTTGAGATAGATTCAGATGTTATGCCAGTTAACAAAACGTGATCACGGGTGATAACTTCGGTATTATTCGGCTTTAGCTTGACAATAGGCCGTTCCGTCAGCGGTAACCCGCCCGCGAAACTCACCGGGCCGAGCGGTAACGGGTCCCGGCAACGCTCTGGCCGCCATCATTACTGGGAATGGCCTGACAGAAACGGGAGGTTGGCCAGTCTGAATATTGATCTCACCCAAGAGTGGTGGCTTGGTGAATCCCATGGCCTTACAGTACCTGATGGCATCGGACCTGAACCGTTGCAGGGCGATTGTACTCGCATGGTTCTGGACCTTGCGCAATTCACCAGGCGCAGGAGTGAAGTCAATGCCCTCCAGTTGCATTCGAGATTGCAGTGTACCCAGGAGCGGCAAGAGCGCTTGCGGGTCGGCGCTCCTGACCACCAGGCTTTCCTGGACGCGCCACGGGGCGGTTTTGACGCC
Organism: Acidithiobacillus sp.; assembly: GCA_027445725.1. The sequence continues at coordinate 38 of DAIAVG010000153.1, read as the reverse complement.
TGTGCGCGTGGTGGCATAGCCGCTGGTGTGCCAGTGCA
>DAIAVG010000152.1 GCA_027445725.1 Acidithiobacillus sp. | reverse complement strand
GTTGTAAGCGATGACCTTCATGCCCTTGAGGTGCAGACGCCGTGCCATGTTGGCACCCATCCGGCCCAAGCCCACCATTCCGATGTCCTTATTGCCCATAATCCGCTCCTTTGCGTACACGTCTGCCCGAAAATGTTAACATCAGTATAGCTGTTTAAGCCTCTATGTCGCCGTTTCACTGTTACGAAGGAAATTTCCATGCAACTGGGCACACCACTTTCCGCTTCTGCTACGCGTTTGCTCATGCTCGGTGCAGGTGAGCTGGGTAAAGAAGTTCTGATAGCCGCGCAGCGGCTGGGGGTAGAGACGATGGCAGTGGATCGTTACGCCGATGCGCCGGCAATGCAAGTCGCCCATCGTTCCCATGTGCTGGATATGACCGATCCAGAGGCCATTCTGGCCATTGTCAAACGCGAGCGTCCGCACTTTGTGGTGCCGGAAATTGAGGCTATTGCGACTTTCGCGCTGGCGGAAATCGAGGCGCTGGGGTTGGCCACCGTGGTGCCCTCGGCACGGGCAGTACAGTTGACCATGGACCGCGAGGGTATCCGCCGCCTCGCTGCGGAAGAGTTGGGTTTGCCGACATCGCCGTATCGCTTCGCCGGAACGCTGGCAGAGTTGGAAGCGGCGGCAGCGGTGCTGGGCTTTCCCTGTGTGATCAAGCCGGTCATGTCCTCCAGTGGTAAGGGCCAGTCCGTGGTGCGCGGCGCGGCGGAGCTGGCGCTGGCTTGGCAGGAGGCGCAGACGGCGGGCCGGGTCGGCGGTCAGCGGATCATTGTCGAGGGCTTTGTGGACTTCGACTTCGAGATTACCCTGCTGACCGTGCGTTCTGCCTTTGGGACGACGTTTTGCGCGCCTGTGGGGCATCGTCAGGAGGCCGGTGATTATGTGGAATCCTGGCAGCCGCAGCCGATGAGCGATACCGCTTTGCAGCAGGCGGAAAAGATGGCGCAATTGGTGACCGACAATCTGGGCGGACGGGGGCTGTACGGAGTGGAGTTTTTCGTGCGCGGTGAAGAGGTCATCTTCAGTGAGCTCTCGCCGCGCCCTCATGATACGGGTCTGGTGACCCTGGCCAGTCAGCGTCAGAGTGAGTTCGACCTGCACCTGCGTGCCATTTTGGGTTTGCCGGTCGATCCGGGCTTCCGGCGTCCGGCGGCGTCTGCGGTGATTCGCGGGAAGGATCTGGGCTGGGGGCCGGTGTATTCGGGACTGAAGGAGGCGCTGGCGGTGCCGGAAAGCGATCTGCGGCTTTTCGGCAAGCCGACGGCCAGCAAGCTCAGGCGCCTCGGGGTAGGTATTGCATGCGCCGATGACGTGGAGGAAGCCCGGGAGCGCGCCCGCTGGGTTGCTGCGGCGATCAAAATCTGCCCCGTTTCCTGAGCGGGGTTAATCCTGCGGTAACGCGATCCCGGTTCTAGGGGTGGTCTAGGCGTTGATAAAAGCGCTGATGCGGTCCAGGGCCATCTCCAGATTCTTATCGCTGGTCGCGAAGGACAGGCGGATGTGGCCAGGCGTGCCGAAGGCTGAGCCCGGTACTACTGCCACTCCGGCCTCCAGCAAGGCTTCAGCCAGGGCAAGATCGTCACGCAGACCTTTCGCCGCCATGACTTCGCGGAATCCCGGAAAGCTGTAAAAGGTACCGTCGGAGGGCATGGCGGCGACGCCGGGCAGCGCTTTCAGGCGGTCGTAGACGTATTGGTGGCGCCGCTTGAAGGCATGCACCATTTCGTGGATGGCGCTGTCGCCACCTTCCAGCGCTGCCTGGGCGGCCACCTGGGCGATGGAGGTGGGATTGGAGGTGCTCTGGGACTGTACCGTATTCATTGCGGTGATCAGCACTTTGGGGCCGGCGCAGTAGCCGATGCGCCACCCGGTCATGGCATAGGCCTTGGACACGCCATTCATGACGATGCAGCGCGGGGTCAGATCCGGGCAGGCGTTGGCGATATTGACGAACTCTTCATCGTAGAAACGGATTTTCTCATACATGTCATCGCTGGCGATGAGGATATGCGGATGACGGCGAAGTATTTCACCCAGGGCTTCCAGTTCCGGGCGACTGTAGGCCACGCCGGAGGGGTTGGAGGGGCTGTTGATGACCAGCAGGCGGGTGTTGGGGGTAATCGCCTCATCCAGTTGCTCCGGGCTGATCTTGAAACGCTGGCTGGCGTCGGTGTCGATGATGACAGGCCGTGCTTCCGCCAGCAGCACGATGTCCGGGTAAGACACCCAGTAGGGCGCGGGAATGATGACTTCATCGCCCGCATCCAGAAGGGCCTGACAAAGATTGAAGAAGCTTTGCTTGCCGCCGACGGAAACGAGAATTTCATCGGGGCGGTATGATAGATGGTTGTCGTGCGCGAATTTGCCGATGATGGCGGCTTTCAGCTCGGGCGTGCCGCCGACGGCGGTGTATTTGGTGAAGCCTTGCCGGATGGCGGCGATGGCCGCTTCCTTGATGTACTCCGGGGTGTCGAAGTCCGGTTCCCCAGCGCCCAGGCTGACAATGTCCTTCCCTTCGCGGCGCAGTTGCTGGGCACGGGCAGTGACCGCAAGGGTGGGGGAGGGGCGCACCGCATTCACGCGGCGGGAAAGGCGGATATCCACGATCATCAACTCCAGGAGCAATTTCATCGGGCGCGGAAAATGCGCGCAAGAGCGCAAATGATAAGCATCCTTCGACTAAAATCAACTATATTTGCGCGAGGCAGGTATTTGACGGGATGTGGGATGTGAAGGATTGACATTACAATCGACTAAAAGAGTACGATTTTTACCATGTATCCAGTCAACACCGCTTGAGTGGCCGGAAGGCAGGGGATGTGATTGTGGCGAACGTAGAGATTGGAATAGAGGGCATGACCTGCGCCTCTTGCAGCAGTCGGGTGGAGCGTACCCTGAACCGCTTGCCGGGGGTGCAGGCTGCGGTGGTGAATCTGAGTACGGAACAGGCCGCAGTGCAGTACGATCCGACGCAGATCACCCCTGACGCACTGACTGCGGCCATCACAGAAAGCGGCTACACGCCCGTGATCACGGAGACGGAACTGGTTATCGAAGGGATGACCTGCGCGTCCTGCGTGGGGCGGGTGGAGCGCAGTCTGCGCCGCCTGCCCGGCGTGCTGGAGGCGACGGTCAATCTCGCCACAGAACGGGCGGCACTGCGCTATCTGCCGGATACTCTGGACCAAAACACCTTGATCGCCGCAGTGACCGCGGCCGGATATGGGGCGCGCCCGGTACGGGAGGATGTGGCCGTCGCTGACCGCAAGGCGCAGGTCATCCGCGCCATGCGCCGGGATGTCGTCATCGCGGTGGTGCTGGCTCTCCCCATTCTGCTGCTCTCCATGGGCATGGCGCTGGTTCCGGCACTGGATCGCCTGCTGGGCCGCCTGGAGCTTTTTCCGCAGTTTTGGGCCTGGGTGCAGGCGGGATTGGCGACGATCGTGCTGGCGGGTCCTGGTCGGCGATTTTTCCGGCCGGGTTTTCTCGCCTATCGCCATCTGTCGCCGGATATGAATTCCCTGGTGGCCACGGGGACCGGAGCGGCCTGGCTGTACAGCATGCTGGTCCTCGTGGTGCCGGACTGGTTCCCTGCCAGTGCCCGGCATGTCTATTTTGACTCCGCAGCAGTGGTGATTGCGGCGGTTCTCTTCGGCAAATATCTGGAAGAGCTGGCGAAGGGAAGGACTTCCGCAGCGATCAAGCAGTTGTTGGGTCTGCAGGCGAAGGAGGCCCATGTGCTGCGCGACGGCGAGGAGTTGCAGGTGGCGATCGGCGCCGTTGTTCCGGGCGATCAGGTGGTGGTCAGACCGGGGGAGCGTTTGCCCGTGGATGGCGTGGTCGTGGATGGCGACTCCCACCTGGACACGGCCATGCTCACCGGCGAGCCGCTGCCGGAGCATAAAAAGCAGGGTGATCCAGTGGTGGGCGGCACGGTGAACCGCGAGGGGCGTCTGCTGATCAGGGCGACCTCGGTGGGCCGGGATACGGTGCTGGCGCAGATCATCCGGCTGGTGGAGCAGGCGCAAACGGGCAAGTTACCGATTCAAGGCCTGGCGGATCGGGTGGTACGGATTTTTACACCGCTGGTGATCCTTATCGCCCTATTGAGCTTTATCTTCTGGTTGCTGTTCGGGCCGCCACCCGCGATTACGCTCGCCATGCTCTCGGCGGTGGCGGTACTGGTGGTGGCCTGCCCCTGTGCGATGGGGTTGGCGACCCCGGCGGCGGTGATGGTCGGTACCGGACGCGCCGCAGAACTGGGGGTGCTTTTTCGCAAGGGGGAGGCACTGGA
>DAIAVG010000151.1 GCA_027445725.1 Acidithiobacillus sp. | reverse complement strand
CGTCCCGGCCATGTTTGCCAACAACACGAAATACGAACGATCTTATAAACTCTTGCCTAACGGGATACAGGTCACCGAAACTTCAGCCGATCCGGAAATGGTAAAGGTGATCTATGCCCATGCTCGAGAGCTCGATCGCTTCGCGAAGGATGGGATGCCGGCAATGATGCGCGGGATGATGAGCAAGGCGGACTGAAACACGGAGCACCCTGATGCCATACAGTATGATGAGCGGCTGGATGATGGGAGGGATGGCAGTGTTTGGCATCGCCACTCTGCTGCTGATCATTCTGTCGATCGCTGCGCTACTCAAGTATCTGCTCACCTGAAGAATTTCGCGCCATACCCGCCCCATAGGCCGCAAGCGGGGCTTTCCCCGGTGCAGCGGCCTCCTGCTATTTCAGAACGTCGCCGGCCAGAAAACGCACCAGCCGGCCTTTGAGGCCCGACATAGCCTTGGCCTGCCGGATAGCGGCTTCCGCCTTCTCCGCGCGCCGTAGCGCCTCTGCCGCCCGCCCTTCGGCATCCTGGACGGCTTTGACAGCCTTTTGAGCCTCCGTGGTGCTTGCCTGGGCTTTCTCCTGCTCCAGCGCCAGCCTCCGGCGCTCCGCCGCCTCAATCACAATCGCCAGCCGCGCCTCTGCCTGCCGCTCGATTTCCGCGATCCTGGCTTTGGCGGCTTCCAGTTCCGCAGCCAGGCCGGGCGATGCCTCGCCGGGCTCAGGCTCATTCGCTCCACCAGCCCGACGCAGCGCCGCCCGTGGCTCCAGGGGGGCTTCGTCGCGGGTCATCAGGGTCGCGGCCTGTCGGATCAGGGGATGGGCACTCTCGGGGGCGAGTACCTGGACGGGCCGAATACCGCGTTCCGCAAGCGCCTCGTAATAGCGCTTCTTCCGGCTTTGGTTTCCCTCTCGGCTGTTCTTTGCCATGCCATAGTATGGCTCATAAGCCATGCCATGTCATGGCAAATCCATACCATGGCATGGCCATCCGGGGCACGATCGCCACCTCTGAACAACTCTTTCCGCACTGAGTTGCGCAGCAACTCGTAAGTGCGCTTTTCCACGGTTTGCTCACGCTCCCCAGGCGGGGGACTGCGCCAGCCGGTGAGGCCGCCCTGGAGCCATGGCAGGGCTTCCGGCAGAGGCGTTGCGTACCCGCATCACCCGATGCGCCCGGCGTATCACCCCGCCAAGGCCATCAATCGCCCTTCATGCCGCAAGCTCCATAGGTGCAATGGTCTGTGACTCTCTCTCCGCTTTCGCCACCCGGTCAGCGGCGGGAGTTTGATGTGTCTTTTAACGGTCTAATGGCGCGAATATGCTGTGATTGTGCCGCGTTTAATGCCGTGGATGTGGCGGGAGTGTGCCAGGCTCAGGGGTTTCGGAACCACAGGGCATCAAGCCGGGACGACGCCCTCTCCATGGCCCCAGAGGCGCGCCATGGATCACGTCGAGCGCGAAGCGCGAGTAAGGCCAGCCGACCGTGTTTGTGACTACAAACACCCATCTTGCCTGCGACCCCAAGCAGGATGTAGGCGGCACAAAGTGGGTATCTGCATGGATTAGCCTGTGTGGTGGCTGATGTGTGCTAATCCTTTCTGATGATGCTATATACCCATTAAATACCGCCTTTATGCAATCTATTTACAGGCTAATCCATGCAAATGCGGGAGATTTAGGGATGATCGTGGACGACACGCCAAAGACACGACGCGGCGCCGGGCGCGTGGCGTTCCACGCACTGCGAGAGGCGATCCAAGGCGAGCTGGAAGCTGGTTACACGGTGCGGATGATCTACGAGCGCCACCAGGAGGCCATTCCGGTGTCCTACGAGCAGTTTCGGGCCTACATCGCCCGCGATATTACCAAGACCCTCGGATCGCGTGGCGGGCGGCTCAAGCGTCCCTCTCAGCGGAAGGTTCCTGGCTAAGCCGTCATCATCGCCGCCAGAGGCTTTCCAGGTCATCTGGTCGAGTTCGACCCTTCGCCATTGCCCCCCTTTTCTCAATGCCGTTTCGCTCCCCTCCTCGCTGCCCCTGACCTGGTGGCGCGGGTCGCGCGCAGCGCGGGAGACCCGTAGGGCGCAACGCGCCCGCGCCGGGCACTGCCCTTTCCGCCACGCGGCCCTCCGGGCCGCCGATCTCGGTTAAATCGCATCGCGATTTTCCGGCTTTCTGATCTATTCTTTTCTTAGGTTGGGATACCGCCGGAAGATTGGGTCACAAACCGGACCTATTACTCTAGGTTTTCTGCGGCTTTGGCCGGAATCTACCCCCAGAAAACAGTTGACGATAGTTAGCTGGTGGCTAATTATAATTAGCCACCAGCTAACTATCGGAGTCGCGCCATGGCCGTATCCGCTATCGAGTTGCGTCGTCGCGGCTATGACGACGAGGACATCGCTCTCGCCCGGACGGTGCAGGACGCCAACCGCCGTGCCGGTGCGCCCTACCGGACGCTCGCGGAGATCCTCGCCGGCCAAAAGGCACGATCCCGCCCCTCGGCCCCGCCCGAGGATCTGACCACCCGCCAACTCGGCCGGCGTGGCCGGCTCGGTCAGGCCGCCCTGCTCGCCGATCAGGCTGCCCTCGCAGAGAATGATCCCGACAGGGCCGCACAGATGCGCTATCATGCCCAAGGATTGAAAGCCCTGGCCCGCAAGCCAGTTCAGCTAGAGTTCGATTTTTTCGGAGGCGGCAACGTGAGCCTAGGCCACCAGTACATCGACGCCATCCAGACCCGCCTGCTCGAGACCGACGCCACTCCGGCGAATCGGCACCTTGCACTCGCAACCCTGACGATGATCGTCCGCCATCTCGGCTGGCAGTCCTACACCTGCGACAAAACGGCCGCCGATCTGGCTGATCTCATGGGCGTGAAAGCTCCCGATATGGCCACCACCCTCGCATTGCTAGAACGGATCGGGGCGATCACCCGGACCAAGCGTGGGCGTACTAAGCTCATCACGATCAACCCCGAGGGGGCGTTTCGGGGGGATGTGACCCGCCATGCCGAGGCGGTCGATCGTTACCGCGCCGAAGTCGTCCAGCTGCGCCCGGAACCTGCCGAATGAGCGCTGTTTCCGGTTTCCCTACTCAACCTGAACAGCTTATCGGCACATGGCGGCGCTTCGGCCTCGCTGGGCCAGTGTATGAGATTATCCGCACTGGTCAGCCTCTGCCGAACGGTGATCGACTAATGCGGGTGCGGGTGGTCGAGAGCGGCGAGGAAGTTGACTACAAGCTGACCGATATTTTCGACGACCCACGAGAACGTTGATGTTTGCCATCGCGTTCGATCTGGTGGTCGCGGATACCGCCGCGAACCATCCCAAGGGGGTGTCGCAAGCCTACGCCGATATCGGCGGCACTCTCGCCGGTTATGGTTTCGACCGCGTGCAAGGCAGTCTCTACCTGACCGACAAGGACGATCTGGCCAATCTGTTCGCCGCAATCATGGCCCTGAAACGCCTGCCGTGGTTTCCGGGATCGGTCCGGGATATCCGCGCCTTCAAGGTCGAGCATTGGTCGGATTTCACGCGGCTGGTGAAAGAGCCGTGAGAAGTATTCGCGGCGCCCTGGCGCGCCTGTGGTGGGGTGCTTTGACAGTCTCTGTTCCGGGGTTACTCTGGCTTCGGGCGGCGTGCCGGGCTGTGACTATCTGACGACTTCCCGGTGACTTCCGGGGCGTTTCCATAATTGAATATTCTGAGACATCGATTTGTTGCAGCGACTTTACATTCCTACCGTGTCAAGGTTTATGCATGTTTCCCCGACTAATTGAGAAATATGAGAACTCCATGAAGCGTCGTACCGTCTCCGCTATCCTTGGCAGCACATTTTCAGGTTTCCTTGCCTTTCTTGGCTTTGGAATACAATCAGCCGTTGCGCAGTCCCCGAGTGATGAAAGCTCATCTGGCGGCATGATGGGTGGAATGATGGGATCGAATATGTCCCACATGGACATGCAGGGGATGATGTCCCGCAGTAACATGATGGGGCCAATGCGGCTCGGTATGGAACTGTTCGAGCGGCATGCGGAAATCACCCGTGCGACTGATTATCTGCCAAACGGCATCATCGACACCACGGTGTCGAATAACCCGAAAACCGCCAGACTGATCCAAGCCCACGTAATCGAAATGTATGCTCGCCTCGCAGACAACCGCCCGTTTCCGTATCCGATGAGCAACAGCGTCCCGGCCATGTTTACCAACAGCACGAAATATCAGCGTAGCTATAAGCTGTTGCCGACCGGCATCCAGGTGACAGAAATCTCTGACGATCCCGAGATGATCAAAGTGATCTATGCGCATG
>DAIAVG010000150.1 GCA_027445725.1 Acidithiobacillus sp. | reverse complement strand
CGTAGCGGGTGCGCACCCGCTACGCGTTGCATGCTTCACCTCCTCCCGCCAGGCGGGCTCATGGGATATCCGGCAACACGGCGGCGCCACCTTGTAAGGTCCATTCCCAGGCCACCCCCTATACGCCCATACCACAACGGGCATCCCGTGTTCCGGGAAAGTGGCAGCCAGTGTCACCATACTGCGGGTTTTATGTCTTCCGTCCCATTATAGCGGCTCACGGCATCGACGATCGCCGCAAGGCGGACTTCATCAGCCCCATTCCCCGGCCACGCAAGCAAAAAAGAGGGGCCGGCCGGCAGGCGAAGTAGACCTAGTGGCGCGGCATCCCCAACCCCGCAGACTGGCGGGTAACCCCGGAGACGGCACGGCTGCTGCAACACTGGCGGCACCACACTTTCAGCAGCATTCGTCCCTTCTTCTGCCAGATCGAAGTGGTGGAAACCGCCATCTGGCTGACCGAAGTCGCACCGCAGATGGGGAAATCAGCGCAGACCTACATAGATCACCTGCGTAACGCCAGTCACGATGCCAACCCGGACCTGTTGCGTCTGGCGCTCAAACTGGCCACCGGTGCGGGCAAGACCACGGTGATGGCCATGCTCATTGCCTGGCAGACCGTCAACGCAGTGCGCCACCCCAACAGCAAAAAATTCACGCGGCTATATGGTCATTACGACAAGACCTTCAAGCTCTGGGAACAAGCGAACATTGCCGTACCGCCCTGCTTCATCATCGTCTGCAACAATACCGCCACTTCCAAGCTGGTCTATGACTACATCGCCGGTTTTCAGCAGGCGCAGCAAGACGGTTCCAGCCAGTTGGTGGAAGGCCGTCTGCCGCTGTTTCGCAACCATGACGAGCACGGCAACACGCTGGGCCGCCCACGTACCCTGCTTATCGACAGCGAACAACTGGAATCCAGAGACGCGCTGGACGACAAGTTCCGCGCCATGGCCGCTGACGAGACCGAGCGTTTTCGCCGAGAAATATTATGTAGAGCGCAGCGGCGATCTGCACTCGGGTGAGAACATCAGCGATTTGTCCGTCAGATTGCGTTATTCTTTGATCGAACAATTGCCAGCGTGGTGGATTCCCACCTATCAGGAGCGATGCCATGACCGCCTTGCCCAAGTTGAGCGAACTCACTGTCCGTGAAAAACTTCAGAGGGTGGAGTCCTTCGTCTGGCACGGAAAAATACTGATCCAACGGGAAAATGCTCTACGCCAGGGATCTGACCACTTTTCGGCTTGGGATACGGCCAAAGCGAATATCCGCAAACGCGTCTGCTAAAGAGTAAAACATGGCCAAAAGCCCTAAACCATCCCTGACTATCGAAACCCTCACCCACGACGAGGCGACGCGCAAGAACATCCCCACGGCCGAATATCAGGCGGTGATGCGGCAGGACGAGCAACAGCCGGTGCGGGTGGCGTACCCCCGGCAGGCCGCCGGGCTGGAGGACGAAAAGCGCCGCCGCAATCCCGACCTCGACCCCCAGCTCATCTGGCGCGGCAAGGATCGGCAGGACTGGTCCAGCCTCGTGGTGCAGGCGCCGCCCCTCTACATTCAGGAAAAAGTCCACCCCAAAGTCCTCATCGACGACCTCCGGCGCTTTCAGGCGCGGAACCCGGCACCGGGCGCGGCGGAGCAGGAGGACGGCCAGCAGATTGACCTCTTCGCCGACTTCAACGGCCTGCCCGACGCCAACGCCAAGACCGAGTTCTACCAGCACGACGCCCACTGGGCGAACCGCATGATCCTCGGCGACAGCCTGCAGGTCATGGCCAGCCTGGCCGAGCGCGAAGGCCTGCGCGGTCAAGTGCAGTGCATTTATTTCGATCCACCCTACGGCATCAAATTCAACAGCAATTTCCAGTGGTCCACCACCAGTCGCGACGTCAAGGACGGCAACACCGAGCACATCACCCGCGAACCGGAACAGGTCAAGGCCTTTCGCGACACCTGGAGGGACGGGATTCACTCCTACCTCACCTATCTGCGCGACCGGTTGACCGTGGCGAGAGATTTGTTGATCGAGTCGGGGTCTATTTTTGTGCAGATTGGGGATGAGAATGTCCACCGGGTAAGGGCAGTGATGGATGAGGTGTTTGGGGACGCAAACTTTGTAAGCCAGATCAACTTCAAAACAACTGGTGGCGCTGGTTCTCCAAGCGGAGGGACTGACACGCTCGCATCTGTTAACAACTTCATTCTTTGGTATGCCAAGAGCGCGGCTTCGGTAAAGTATCGACAGGCCTACAGAGCAAAGGGCGAGCTGTCTGGCGGTGCAGCCGCTTATAACAAGCTGGACTTTTACGAAATTTACGCTCGTAGGCCAGCAAAGGAACCAGAACGGACAGAAATTCCTGAAGGGGCTCGATTGTACCGTTTCGATAATCTTACGAGCCAAAGTTCAGGAGGGCCGCAGTTCTTCGACGTAGCATATGAAGGAAATAATATTCCGGTTGGAAAGAGTGGGTGGAAGACGACGATCACAGGCATGCGGCGTTTGCAATGTGCGCAGCGAATAGCACTTGCCGTAAAAACTCTGAGCTATGTTCGTTACGTAGGTGACTTTCCTGTCTACCCGATCAACAATTCATGGGATGACACGGTCACTGCTGGTTTCGCCTCTGACAAACTCTATGTGGTCCAGACCAATGCCAAAGTAGTAGAACGCTGCATATTGATGGCCACCGACCCCGGCGATCTCGTCCTCGACCCCACCTGCGGTTCCGGCACCACCGCCTACGTCGCCGAACAATGGGGCCGTCGCTGGATCACCATCGACACATCCCGCGTCGCCCTGGCCCTGGCTCGTGCCCGCATCATGGGCGCCCGTTATCCCTACTATCTCCTCGCCGACAGCCCGGAAGGACAGCAGAAGGAGGCGGAAGTCACCCGTAGCTTCCCCTCCGGCAAGCCCACTTACGGCAGCATCCGCCACGGCTTCGTCTATGAGCGGGTGCCCCACATCACCCTCAAGTCCATCGCCAACAACGCCGAGATCGACATCATCTGGGACCGGTGGCAGCCCGCCGTCAGCGACGCCTTGGCCGCCCTGAACACAGCCCTGAAGGGCCATGAAACACCCTACAAAGTCCCCAGCGGCGGACGGCAGGGCCAGTTCCTGCATTTCGACGCGCAGGAAGGTCGCAGCGTCACCCTGCCCGGCGGCGAAACCGTCAGCGCCAGCGCCCTGCTCGACTGGGAAGTCCCCCGCGACGCCCCCGCCGACTGGCCTGCCAGCACCCATGCGCCCCTCGCCGGGTTCTGGCAGGCCCGCATCGCCCGCCAGCAAGCCATAGATGCCTCAATTGCCGCCAAGGCCGACTTCGAGTATCTCTACGACAAGCCCTATGAGGACAAGAAAAAGGTCCGCGTCGCCGGTCCTTTCACCGTCGAAAGTCTCTCCCCCCACCGTGTGCTGAGCGTAGATGAAAACGACGAACTCATCGGCCCCAACGCCAGTAAAATCGGCGATCAGGGTTCGGGCTATGGCGAGGAACGCGACTTCGCCCAGATCATTCTCGAAAACCTCAAAACTGCCGGAGTGCAGCAGGCTCACAAGGACGGCAAGATCAACTTCACCGCCCTGACCCCGTGGCCGGGCGATCTGGTCTGCGCCGACGGCCGCTATCTGGAACCCGCCGGACCGGATGGGGGCGGCACCGAGCGCCGCGCCGCCATTTTCGTCGGCCCCGAATTCGGCACTGTCTCTCGCCCTGATCTGGTTGCCGCCGCTCGTGAGGCCGCCGACGCCGGATTCGACATGCTCATCGCCTGCGCCTTCAACTACGACGCCCACGCCAGCGAATTCGACAAACTTGGCCGCGTCCCCGTCCTCAAGGCGCGCATGAACGCCGACCTGCACATGGCCGACGACCTCAAGAACACCGGCAAAGGCAACCTTTTCGTCATCTTCGGCGAACCCGACATCGACATCCTCGACGCTAAAGACGGCCAGATCCGCGTCAAGGTCAACGGCGTCGACGTCTTCCACCCCAACAGCGGCGAAGTCCACAGCGACGGCCCCGACGGCATCGCCTGCTGGTTCATCGACACCGACTACAACGAAGAAAGCTTCTTCGTCCGCCAAGCCTACTTCCTCGGCGCCAACGACCCCTACAAATCGCTGAAAACCACCCTGAAAGCGGAGATAGACGCAGAAGCCTGGGCAACGCTGAACAGCGACACCTCCCGGCCTTTTGACAAGCCCGCGACAGGGCGGATTGCGGTGAAAGTGATTAACCACTTGGGGGATGAGGTGATGAAGGTGTTTAGGGTGAATTAAGGCGGTATTAAGTCATCTGCCCAATAAGAGAGAGCATCACATCACAAGGGAAAA
>DAIAVG010000149.1 GCA_027445725.1 Acidithiobacillus sp. | reverse complement strand
AGTTCATCAAGGGCGGCATGCGCGAATGCGCCCGCCTGTATGCGGAACTGCGACGCCTGGGCGCGGCCCTGGAGGTGGTGGATGTGGGCGGCGGGCTGGGTGTGGACTATGAAGGGACGCACTCCCGCGCGTACTGCTCCACAAACTATCATGTCTCCGACTATGCCCATGCCATCGTCGCCACGCTGGCCGATGTATCGCGCCAGGAAGGCCTGCCGGAGCCGCGTATCATCTCTGAATCGGGGCGGGCGCTGACGGCCCATCACGCCATTTTGCTGACTAATGTCACCGATGTGGAAATGGCGGCCGGAGAGCATCCGCCGTCAACACCTTCCGCCGACCTGATGGAGGGTGAATGGGGCCGTCTGCTCACCCGGCTGGATCAGGGTAACGCCGCCGCGGCGCTGGAAGTCTATCAAGAGGCTCTATATCTTCTGGCGGAGATTCACCAGCAATTCAACCTCGGTATCATTCACATTGAAGAGCGGGCCGAGGCCGAAGGCATTTATGCCCAACTACTCTGGCGGGTGCGCGGTTTCCTCGACCCGCACAATCGCGCGCACCGTGACATCCTTGACGAGCTCGACGAAAAGCTGGTGGACAAATATTTCGTTAACTTTTCCCTGTTTCAGTCGCTGCCCGATGTCTGGGCCATTGATCAGATTTTCCCGATATTGCCCATACAGCGGCTGAATGAAGAGCCAACCCGGCGGGCCCGTCTCGAAGATATCACCTGCGACTCCGACGGCAGGATTGATGCGTACGTCACGGCCGAAGGCCTGACACCGGCGCTGCCGGTACATGCGCTACAGGCGAATACGCCTTATCTCCTCGGTATTTTTCTGGTGGGTGCTTATCAGGAAATTCTCGGGGATATGCATAATCTGTTCGGCGACACGGACTCGGTTAATGTGCTCTGTGATGCCTCGGGCGCCATACGTCTGGAGCAGCCGCTGGCGGGAGATACGGTGGAATCGGTCCTGCAATACGTACAGTTTTCCGCTACCGACCTGCTGGCCCGTTATCAGAAGAAAGTGGATGCCTGCAGCCATCTCGGCGATGTGGAGCGTCACGAGTTTCTACGGCAGTTTGCGGATGGACTGCATGGTTATACCTATCTGGAGTAGCGTGAAAAACTCATACACTTAATATTGCAACGAATTAAAATGGCGATTTATGGTGGTAGGTGAATAAGGGGGACGGATGTTTTGGGAATGGCTGGATAGAATATCGGCAATGATCGATATTTTGGTGGGCGGTATCGCGTTATATGGCTTGGTGGTCAGCTTGTATGATCCACAAGCTATCCGCCGTTGGTTCCCTGGTTTGTTTGTTAACTCGCATGATGACGGTGGTGAGGTCATCGTGCAGTTAGAAGCCAGGGGCCTGGTGTTTACTGTGAGCCATAGGGATCGCCCGTCTGGATGATAGACAAGGTCAATCCAACGCATATCGCACTAGTGGGCAGTGAAGCGAGTGTGGCAGAAATGCATGCGATTGCGGAGTATGCCCGCCGCAAGGACATACAGGTAGTGTCACAGCAGGAAATCAAGGATACGGATGACGTTTCGGAGGCGCGGCACGCGGTGGAAGATGCGTTGCACCAGTTGCGCCACCGCGTGGGTGACCAGATAGCCGTGGATTTGACGGGCGGAAAGACCACCATGAGCCTTGGTGCATTTATGGCCGCCGATGAACAGATGGTAGAAACCGTCTATGTGAGTGCACCATATAACACACAACTGCGCAAACCAGTGTTAAGTGAGGCGCATATTTACCTGATTGCCAACGGCAAGCGGCGGCTGGAGGCGCCGGGCGCCGGCATCTCTACTCCCTGATTGGCGAGTCTTTATTCTATTCGCTCCAGCAGGGCCAGTTCGTAGGAGCGGTTTTGTAGGTCTTGCGCAGTGAGCAGGGCGCCCTCCGCTTGCCGGTCCTGTAGATAAAGTACCAACGCCCGGTCGCCTTTTTGCAGATCGGCGCGGATACGTTGCATGGGTATCGGCTGCCCCAGCAGTTCCGTGAGGAAGGCTGCGGTGCTCTCGTGGCCGACGGCGGAAATAAATCCGCCCTTCACTATGTCGCGCGCCGCCTCTATGCCCAGCGGTCCATGGAAGGCCCACACGCCATAAGCGGTCAGGACCGGACTGTTCAGAATATAGGTGGCGCCAATCATCTTCAGTTACCCCTCACCATCCAGCCATTTCAGAACGCGCTTTTTGAGATGTGGCAAGCCTTCAGGTCCAATCAACTCCACTTTGGCTTGTTTGGCGCGATCACGCAGGTTTTCCGTGGGGTCACGAGCGGTTACCAGCCACGAGTTGCCGAAAAGCCCCCGCACATCCTGGCCCAAGCTGTCGGTTTTGTAGGCCAGTGCACTGTCTTCTCCGGAATAGTGGTGCTTTGTCTTGCATTCCACATAGAGCAGTTGGTTGAGTTTGGTCGCCAGCACGTCAAACTCATTCAGACTTCCGCGCCCCTGCAGCCAGTGCCCTTCGACACCCAGCCGCACATCAAATGCACCGTTATCATGTAAAACATGCCATACATACTCTTCCAACCATCCGCCCATAATGAACTTAGTGCGTTGTACATCCGGGAAATGGATGCTGCGGTTGTCGGACTCTACGGCGATAATATTCATACGATTCAGTTGCCGTAATGCCTCTAATCCAACACCTGCCGGAGCCTTCGGCAATGTCTGGTCTGGTGCAATCACGTGCTCCCCTTTTTTATCCAGAGCGTTAGAGGCCAACCAATTCATTGTCCCAAAGAAACCATCCAAGTCCCTGGCATTGGTGCCCAAATATTTGCAGATACCTTTTCTGCGATGGACCACCTTTTGCCAGTCTGCATGGTCGGACTTAGCGCCCGCATATCGGAATCCCTGCGCGGTGACGTATTTTTTTACATCCAGCACGTCCGTCATGGGGGTTGACATAGGCTGAGCTCCTGAGTTGGGTGACTCAGGCGGGAATATCTCAATGCGCCTGTGCCCGGTGTCGGTGTATATCACCTCTTGGGCAACAGCACGGAATGCCTCCACCATACCCAGAGACATCAGTTTTGTGCCACCAGTCGCATTAAGCGAGATTTCTGCATCAGGGAAGCGGGTTTGCAGATTCTCGGCGAGCTTCCAGGCGTAAGCGTAAATGGTGTTCAATCCTACATCTGGTGCATTTTCTGAGAGTTCTGCCGTAATGCCCTCTGCCGTCAGCATGTTGCAAAGATGTTTCCCCTTCTCGGCCATGCTCTCTGAAACCACTAACAGCACCAGTTCCGGCCTTTTCATCAGCGTCGGGATGAGATTGGGCAAGGCCTGGTCTGATACGATAGCTACCTGTATACGCATATCTCTCTCTTTATGCTGGATCAATGATACTGGTTACGCGGTTGATGATTTCGCGCGTGGTTTGCTGGTCTAGCGTTTCCACATACTGAATGTCTCCAGCACGGGCGAGGAGATCGAATGTGCGCATTTGATTGCAGACGGCCACACCCGTCGTGTCGTGCCCCGCTATGGCCACGGTCAATCCGTTCTGCCTGGCGTGATTGCCACCACTGGTGATAGGCACACAGGTGACCAGACCGAGTTTGTTGATCTCAGTTGGCGTAATGACCACGAACCTGTGTCGATCTCGGATTTCGTTTCCTGCTGTTGGGTTGGGATTGATCCAGTACACGTCGCCGGGGGATGGTATCTTCCGGCCGATCAAATCAACTCTCTCCCGGCGGGTTCGCCTTCTCTGGCCCAGGCGGTGTCCTCAGCGAGGATCTGCATGTTCTGCTCGGTGACGCCAGCGAGTAATTCTCCCAGGTTGTAGCGACGCCGCTCACCGCGTGCTGGACGCATAATAACTGTGTGCTGGGAGACCACGATGCTCAAATCCTCACCAATGCCGGTACCCAACTGCCTCAACACTTCTGCGGGGAGCGTGACCACAGCCGCACCGCCTTGCTTGCGAATCTTTGTGACCAACATTGCAGGAAACCTCTCTTAGTCCCATCAACACTTCAACAGTTTAGAGCGGGTGTGACTTTTGTGCAACCAGCCGTTGATTCCGGCAATCATGTTATAAAGTGCCAACAGGCCGATGCCCGCGACAATGGTGGGCTGCTCGGTTAGGGGTCCTCAGTCGCTTTTTATCCCGCCACAGGATGATACTTTATTGTCCGTTAACATCAATCCCCCATGAATTCTGGCCTATTAAAACCCTGGAAGTGGCGAGAAAGTGGGTGGCTGAGGCCGTCTCAATCCCCTATGAAGTCGGGTCGATTAAAACGGTAGATGGCTGGCTAGATACAGTTCATGACGATGTCTCAATCCCCTATGAAGTCGGGTCGATTAAAACGGGT
>DAIAVG010000148.1 GCA_027445725.1 Acidithiobacillus sp. | reverse complement strand
AGCGCTTTGCCGAAGCGTGGGCCGCCATCGCCGCGAGCGCATTGCGTGACCAGAGGGCCGGCCCGGAGATTGTCACCGATGGTCCCCTGGAGGTGGCTCCCAGCTTCGCCGTCGTGGAAGAACTGGCGGCCCTGGAACCCTTTGGTCGCCAGTGGGAGCCCCCCGTTTTCAGAAGCCACGGCCGGATTGAACAGGTCCGGCCGGTAGGCGACGGCAGGCATCTGAAACTGGTCGTGAAAATGGATGCGAAGGACTACGACGCCATCTGGTTTGGCGCTGTGGAAAATGGCGTCTGCCCGGTGGGAGTGGGGCAGACGGTGCTCATGGCGTATGAACTGGATGTGAATACGTTCCGGGATACGACGACGCTGCAATTGCGGATTCGGCATGTGGCGTTGGTGAGCCAAGGGGTTTGATCACCGAGCATATCGCCAAGATCGTCGACACCTGCCAATTCCGCAAGGAAGACACGCTATGCCTGTCGCGTGGAGATGACGGAGATCGAGAAAGCCATCCAGCAAGTGACCGCGAAACACCACGAATTTCTGAAAGAACTGGGCATGCCGCTGTTGCCTTGGACGGATTGAAGCCCTATCACACTTGCATCCCCTAGCCCAAGTATGACAACCTGATTACAAGAGATGATAGCGCTGCAATAGCAAAAAGCGCATAAAACCCGCAGATGAACAGAGGAGGCAGGCACAGGCTGATCGTGAACCAGATTACCTGCTGCAAGGAGCCTTGTTGAAATGTCTCAAACCCGTTTACAAACAGTTTTGCCCAGTGAGTTCGATGATTCCCCGGATTTTCTTCGGGGCAACGCGTCGCTGCCACCTCCGTACCGGAACGAAGATCAGCAGGTGGAAGCTCTGCTGTCGGTGCTCATCGGCAAGCTGAACTGGCTGAAGGTCATGGATCAGGCGCGGCCCTGGGTGGATGCCGTGCGCAAGCAGCCCGCACCGTTCTGGGCTTTGGAATCCCTGTTAAGGGAATACCCCATAACCAGTGCCGAGGGCTTGGCCTTGATGCGTTTGGCCGAGGCCCTGCTGCGCGTGCCCGATACCGGTACAGCAGCGCTGCTGGCGGCGGACCAGTTGGGCAGGGCACGCTTTGCTGGTGAAGAAAAACAGTCCTGGATCACCCAGATTTCTGGCCGGGTGCTGATTTTGTCTCGCCGTCTGCTTGCTGAAAAAGAAACGCGCAGTCTGGTGCAAAGACTCGGTATGAATACCGTAGTGACGGCTGCGGTGCGGGCCATTGCGCTGCTGGGTCGGCAGTTTGTGCTCGGGCAGGATCTTGGCGAGGCGCTCCGGCGCTCCGCAGAAGCCCGGAAAAAACAGCCAGCACTATGCTATTCCTACGATATGTTGGGGGAGGGAGCCCGCAACAGCGCAGATGCGACCCGTTACGCAGCTTCTTATGAATTCGCCTTGCGAGCCCTCGCCACCCAACCCGGCAATGGGGGCTCTCGGGAGCGGGATGGTATCTCCATCAAATTGTCAGCATTACACCCGCGCTTTGAAGAAGCCCAGCGCGCCCGTCTTTGGAAAGAGTTGTTCCCCAAGTTGCAGCAACTGTCCGAGCTGGCTGCCCAGGGGCGTTTGAATCTGACGCTGGATGCAGAAGAAAGTGATCGTCTTGAGCTGCAACTCGATTTGCTGGATGCCTTGCAACAGTATATTGCCAGGCATGCGACTTGTGCAGGCTGGAACGGGTTGGGTATTGCCGTGCAGGCTTATCAGAGCCGGGCGGATGCCGCCATTGACGAAGTACTGGCCCGGACGCGCCGTAGTCAGAGCCGTTTGATGTTGCGGCTGGTCAAGGGTGCTTACTGGGATATGGAAATCAAAAGAGCCCAGGAGATGGGCTTGTCCGGGTATCCGGTGTTCACCCATAAACATCATTCGGATATCAGTTATCTGGCCTGTGCGGCGCGGCTCCTCGAAGACGCCAACGGCTCCCAGGCGTTGGTCTATCCGCAATTTGCCACCCACAACGCGGCGACCATTGCCGCCGTTTTGCAATTGGCGGATCAGCAACCCGATGCCCGTTTTGAGATGCAGCGCCTGCATGGCATGGGAGAAGGGATTTATCGGGAAGTTTTGCGCCATGCCCATATTCAGCGCCTGCGGATTTATGCCCCGGTGGGCCGTCATCGGGATTTGCTCGCCTATTTGGTCCGGCGGCTTCTCGAAAACGGTGCCAACACTTCTTTTATTCATCAGTTGGCCAATCAGCATGTGGCCGCCGAAGATCTGCTGGTCAGTCCGCTCTGGCGAGCCGAAGAGGCGGCTTTGCCTAAACCCATAGAGATTTACGGCCATCTTCATGGTGAATTACGACTGAACAGCCAAGGAATGGATATGACTTATATTGCAGAACGCAGTCCCGCCCTGGAAGCCGTTTTGACCTTGCGGGTACAGACCCCCGAAGAAATACAGGCGGAAGATGTGGATCCGTTGATGCACGCACTGCACGCCGGGCAAACCCGTTGGGATGCGGTACCCGTGGAGCGCCGTGCCGAGATCTTGACCCAGGCGGCGGAGCTGCTGGAATCCCGGCAGGACAAATTGCTCGCCCTGATCATGCGCGAAGCGCACAAAACTTTGGCAGATGCTGTTGCCGAGCTGCGCGAGGCTGTGGATTTTTGCCGTTATTATGCCATTCAGGCCAAGGCGCTCATGCGCAAGGAAGTTCTGCCCGGTCCCACGGGTGAAGCCAACTCCCTGAGTCTGCGGGGACGCGGCGTATTTGTTTGCATTAGCCCTTGGAATTTTCCCCTGGCAATTTTTGCGGGGCAGGTCGTCGCCGCCCTGGTTACGGGTAATAGTGTGGCCGCCAAGCCGGCCGAGCAGACCATGGCCATTGCCCAGGCTTTTGTCGAACTGCTGTGGGAGGCAGGCGTTCCCCGGGATGTGCTGGCACTGATGCCGGGTGCTGGCGAAACCGTGGGCGCGGCTCTGGTAGGGCATCCGCTGACTGGCGGAGTGGTGTTTACCGGTTCAACGGGGGTTGCTCGCCACATTCATCAGGGCCTGGCGGCCAAGGATGGCCCGATTGTGCCCTTGATTGCCGAGACCGGAGGCATCAATGCGATGATTGTGGATTCCACGGCTCTGGCGGAACAGGTGGTGGATGCGGTGGTTGCTTCGGCATTTCGTTCTGCAGGACAACGATGTTCGGCGCTGCGCTTGCTCTGTGTGCAGGAAGAATGTGCAGAAGAAATTCTGACCATGCTCAAAGGTGCCATGCAGGAACTGGTGATCGGACCCACCATCCATTATGCCACCGATGTCGGCCCAGTCATTGATGCCGAGGCTCAGGCCAATATCCTGGCGCAAATTGCCCGAGTGGAGCAGGGTGGGGGAAGATTGCTGGCCCGTTGTGCCTGGCCAGCATCCCTGCTGGAAAATGCCCAGGGTACGGATATTTCCGTGGCGCTGACGATGCAGGACGATCAGCAGCGGGATCTGCATTTTGTGGCCCCCTGTGCTTATGCTATTACCCATGTCAGTCAGGTTCGCGAGGAAATATTTGGTCCGGTGCTACAGGTGGTCACCTGGAAAGCCGGGCAAATCGACGCGCTGATTGATTCCATCAACGCTTTGGGGTTCGGGCTGACTTTAGGTGTCCAGACCCGGATTGATGGCCGGGCGGCACATATAGCTGCGCGGTCCCGCTGCGGCAATGTTTACGTCAACCGCAACATGATTGGTGCGGTGGTCGGTGTGCAACCCTTTGGTGGCGAAGGCTTAAGTGGAACCGGCCCGAAAGCCGGTGGTCCTCATTATTTATTGCGCATGGTTGCGGAACAGGCAGTGAGCATCAACACCACGGCAGCAGGAGGCAACGCAGAGCTGCTGGCGCAGGGCCGACTGTGATCATTATACGGGGGGCTTGAGTACCGGGATGTCGAAATTCTGTTCTCGTAACTGAGTGTTTTTCAATCGCTCCAGGAGTTTGTAATAAGAGCAGGCTTCGAAGCTGTGGCTGTCGATGGCAAAGTCCTCAAAGGCGCCGCGCGCGCAGAGGGAACTCAGGTGCATCTGCTCAGCGCGTTCATGCATGGACAGGGTGCCACCATCGCACAAAACAGAGATCGCCCGGAAAACCAACGAAATTCCTGAACACGGCTCCCTCAAGTCACCACTAAAATCAGGGGCGGAAAGCCTCTGCTACCATATCCAGCGAGCTTGACGGAGCCCTGGGTCAGTGCCCGATCAGCAGCAACGGGTGGCCAGCCACCTGCGCGAGGACGGCCAGGGCCGCTACAGCACGCTCACGGAGCACATGCCCAAGGCCCATCAGCGGCATAGCGAATGGACCCCTGGACGGCTACTGAACTGGGCACTCTCCA
>DAIAVG010000147.1 GCA_027445725.1 Acidithiobacillus sp. | reverse complement strand
CAAAGGGGACCGTCTGGCCATGGTACGCAAGCGAGATTGGCCCGCCGGTGTAGTTGTAGTGGGTGTAGCTCAGGCCACCGTACAGGTGCCAGCCCATGCCCGCGCCGTAGCCATAGGCGCCCGACAGGGCGTAGTCGGCGGAGAGCGAAATCTTCTCTTCGCCCGTGGTCCCAAACGAGGCCGGGGTCACGTGCCCATGGAACAGGTTCGTGTGCAGGCCTCCGCCCACCACGGCACCGAACTCGGGCGTGAGCGTGAGCACGAGCTTGCGGGTGACGGCATCCTGGACCATGGCTCCAAGGCCCACCACGCCCGCGTGATAGTCCTCGGTGTAGCCCTCCGGCCCCAGCAGATGGCGGTTCCAGTGCTGGTAACCTCCGAAGACAAAGGGCGTGACCATGGCGCCTGGGCGGATGTTGAGCCCCATGCCAACGCGGGCGATAACCCGGTACATGGTGGCGTTATCGGTCCCCCGATAGGGGCTGTAGACCACGCCATTGGCCGTGGGCCGCTGGGTGAAGCCGTGATAGGCGACGTTGCCGCGGCTCCAGCCGAAACGCACGGCGACGTAGGCGTTGTGGATGCCGGCGAGGTTCTGCATCAGGCTGTATTTCACGCCAAATCCCGGCGTCCAGCCGGATTCCGTATCGCCGGGAGTGATGTGCTCCTGGTAATTGAGCAAATTGCCGGAAACGGACAGGCCGATTTCGTTGTTGGCAGCGAGGATGTTGGGATTGGTGGCGGCCAGGGCCAGTCCGGATGCACCGAGACTCAAGGTGCAGAGTGCGGCGAGCACGGCGGTTTTCCGCATAAGGGTCTCCTTCGTTTTTGAGGTAATTCCATATTGGCGAAATCCAGTATAGCACCAAAGCCCTTTTGGAAAGGTTTCAGGCTTCCTTTTCTTCCATTGCTGATTGCCTGCATCGGGATTCCCCACACAGGAGGTGCATCCCGGGTTTGCCCCAGACCTGGTTGCCGCAGCTCGGGCATCGGTACTTGCGGCGCGTATTGGGCGTCTTGGGCGGCAGCTGGCTTGGCAGGACAAACCGGTCCGGTCGCTGCAGGGCGGGGATGATCGCGCGGTCCACCCGCAATGGCGGATGGATGGTTTCCTCTGCGGACTTGCGCTCGTCCGATTCCGGGTCCGCTGCGTTGGTCAATGCATCCGCTTCTGGTCTGGAGGGTTCCGGGGCGTCTTCGGCCGGGACAGGTTCCCAGAGGCTGGGGTCCTCGTACTCGTCGTCATCGAGCTCCGGGAAGCGATCCATCCAGGACAGGCGGTATTCGCGGGTGATGAGTTCGTTGCAGGCGCACACGAAGGGACCATCGGGGACGATGAAATGGCTCATCTGTTCGCCCACCTCGCGTCCTCCAGGCTGCCCGGTGCTCGATGGATAGAGGCCGATTTTCTTGAGGATACCGCCCCACTCCTTGTTGTGGTACCCGCGGCGACCAGGCTTGCCGTAAAGCGCCTGATACTGGTGCGCCATCTCGTGCACCAGCACCGAGAGCGATTCTTCGATGGTGTGCAGCGCGAAGTACGTGGGATTCAGGCTGATCTCGTCGGCCTGGGCGCCACTGCTCAGGTGGCAGAAGCGCTGGCTGTGAAAGAAGCCGTGCGACCGGCGCTTGCGCTGCAGGGTAATTATGCAGGGATTCAGTTGCTTGCCCAGCTCGCGGACGAAGAGCGCCTGGTTAAAATGCTCGAACGCCTGCTGCAGCTCCTGGTACAGCGTCGTCGTTGGTGTGTCTTCCGTCGGGTCCGGCACGAACCTCTCCTTGATTGGGCGCTAGCCGATCATAGCGCAATCCACTCATCGGATAAAATAGTTATGTGCACGTCGTTTTATAGGAATATAGACATTCGGATTTGTGTTGAGTGCGTTTCTCTCACCCTTTTGGGAATGTCCTATTGTGCTACCACCATCTGGGCAAGCCGTTCTGCCACCAAGAGGCGTTGCTTGAGCGTTGACCGCCATTTCCAAAGCAGATATCCGCCGGCAAAGACTCCTATGACCGTCGTGAGCGGTATAGAACAAAAGGAAATCACAGCGCCAATGAACCAGGATTTCGGTTTTATGCCAAAAATATCTTTCGGATAGCTCCAAATTACGTGCTGCTTTGTGTTGTAATTCATTACGATAATGGGGAAGCCATTCACTACGGGTCTTTGCCCGCAGCGGCTCACGTAGGCCAATAGAACCGTGTTTCCGGCACGAAACGGAATGTGGGTTCCAGCTGTAAGCGGGATTTCCTGGCCATTGTCCAGTTCGACGAACATCTGCTGCGTTTTGTGTACCCGGCTCCCGATATGGTTTCCGTGCGAGTGAACGGTGGTGTAGGCCATCTTTTCCGAGGTGAGAACGCGGCCGCTCACGACATAGGCGGATAAGCAGCCCAGTTTCCCGGCGTGAAAATCTCCCAAAAATCGCTCGATCTGTCCTGCCCAACGAGCCGTGTTGACTTCTACTTTTGCGCCGCATTGACCGCAGAAACGGCTGTTTTCCTCGAGCGGTGCGCCACAGTCACCGCAGAACCTGTTATCCATGATTCCTCCTTGGGATTAAACATAACGTGATGCTTGGCCTCATCCAAGATATGGTTTTTCTGCCGGCGTCTGCGAGTCCTTCTTTTTGAGGCGCAGCACGCTCCCAAACCGTTGGGCGCCTCGCGTCGGCAACTCCTTTTCCGGCTCAGGCAGCACGGAGGCCTCGGTCGGCGATGCCGGCGGTTCGGGTTCCGATGCGGCCGGGGATTGGTCTTTCTCCGGCGGCACCGCATACAGGTCTTTGGCCAGCGCCCGGCCGTAGGCACCGTCTGCGGTTATCCAGTGCACCATATCGCCGTTCGCGGTGCGGTCCACGCGATAGAGAAGTATCGGCCGGTACGCCTTATCTGCATGCACAAAGGCGAGATCGCCTACTTTGTTTCTCTGTTTGGGCAAATGGGCTTGGGCTTTCCTTGCCTCGGCCGACCACCGGGATGCGAGGTCCCCCAGGCGTTGCTGTTGGGCCAGCAAATCCGGCGACAGATCCGGCGCGACCAAACGGCGGTTACGCTTTTTTTCTCCCTTGGGCGGTGCATTGCGGTACAGTCGGGCGTGGGCAAATCGCTTGTCTGCTGTGGTAAGCACATCCCCCGGCGTACCATCCAGGCGGACTCGATGTTCCCGCGCGAGGACCTGCTCGCAATACGGCAAGCTGCTGGTGTACCAGCGCAAAAATGCGTTGATGGAGTCTTTGTGCTCGGCGCCGAGCTCCTGCAGGATTTTCTCGCGAACACCAATCTCCAAAGGCTTGAACCCCGAGAATGCTTCGGGCCAGCGCGTGTGCAGCAGGGTCATCGTGTCCTGGAACTGCGATGGAATCTCGTGCTGGATCTCTAGCTTACCCATCTTCTTCTCCATATCGCGCACGCCTGGGTTGGCGCTCCGGTCGCCTCTGCCGTTGCGCGTAGTACGCTTTTCGGGATAACGGTACTCCGCCATGGCAATCTTGGCAGATCCAGGCATCCCAAAAGTCTTTTTCGGTATCGTATTGCTCTTCTGATATATCCCAACACAGGCATATACCGCAATCGTTGCAAATCGGAGTGACGGCGCCACTTGGCGTGCTGGGGTTGCGAGTTACTCCCATGGCGTACCCGGCTCGGTTTGTACTGAGGGGGTGCGCCACAGATCCGTCCTTTTCCGACAACCGGCCAGGCGTTGAACGGATCCCAGCGTTCCCCAGTGTAAACGGATGCTCGCATTTCCCCGAACTCCGCGTCTGCTACGGAATGTCGGCCCAAATCGTCAGTCATCTACTTTCAGCGACTCGCTGGGTACGAACGGGCTGCCGGACTTAGCCTGTATTTCCTGCATTTTGGCTTTAAGACAGGAAAGAGCCAGCTTGACGATTTCCCGGTCCCTCTGGCGAGGGGCGATCCTGCCAGGAAACACCAGCCGATCGCTGATCCACTGAAACTCGAGGTATTCCTCCCCTTTGGCCGTATAGCTGATGGACTTGGACGGTTCGACAAAGTGGGGCTCTTCCGGTGTTTCTACCGACTCTGGCACATTATCTTCTTCTGCGCTCATTCGCTATCTCCTGTCATACGACGATGATGAGGTTTTCCCGCCACGGGTGTCACTATTCTAACATAATAAATCTGCGGTTCCTGGCCGCTTCGCGGCTGTCGTCTGGTCCTTGGACCTCACACCGTGGCCTGCTATCGATACATAATGTCGCATTATGTTATTATAGCGTGTGTAGAGGTGGTACCCATGGGGCACCCGGAGGCCACGATCCGGCTCAGTTGCCCCGTACCGCCCCCCTTCCCCGTTTTGGAGGCCCGAGAAATGCCCAAAACTACCAAATCCTCCGCTATCGCCTTCGATCCCGACTCAATGCTGGAGATCGTGGAATAT
>DAIAVG010000146.1 GCA_027445725.1 Acidithiobacillus sp. | reverse complement strand
AAGGCCATTCCTGCGGCAGTAAAAGCCATGGTCGTGGACACAGTGATGGCGTGAGTCCCCAAATCCTGAGAAGCATCAGTGGGGCTGGGGCGGGTACAGCACCCGTGATCTGGCGTGTTGTCGGCTCTCCGCCCGCGCCGTGGGGCTGATCGACAACTGGTGGAGCTGGTATACCTGACTGGCCTTTCCGGAACCTCGGCGAGAGGCCATCACAGCCGTCCATTGCTGCTGTCCGCCATAGGCCGAAGCACGAAACACGCTGGACAGACCCAGCTTTGCCTGACGCCCATGCATGGCGCGCAGAAAAAGGTCGAGCGCGGAATTGAGAATATCCGCCGAGGCTTACGGGCGGTTCGCCAGACTGCGGAGCAGTTGCTGGGGCACCAGCCATGGGACCTCCTCGTGCGCTACGTCGTCGCCCAATTTACCCAATCACCGTGGTTACCCGATGGGGCGATTCCTGCTCTGGCAGGGCCGTAACTGCTTTTTTAGGTTCATAAGTCGTTTCCGTCGAGGACCTTGTGTACACAGGCGAGGTGGACAGGTCGGGAGATCTCGGGGGTGTAAACGCTGGTGTCCACCTGATCATAAACGCGAAGCCCGTAGCGCCGGTAGGCCAGTTCGGGCCGCCTGCCTGGGCAGGAAAAGAGTTCGCCGTAATAGTGGGGGATGTCGGCCGCCTGCAAGGCCGCCTCAAAGGCGCGCCAGAGAGCCAGACCGACACCGCGGCCCCGATAGGCCGCGGCCACGTTGAAATGCATGTGGGCGGCTCCCTGAGGGTGCCTGGGGCGCTCCCGGAAGCTCCTGGTCAAGAGCCACCGTACATAGAGACGGCTGCGCGGGTGGTAGTCGTAACTGCCCTTCAGGCTGCGAGAGCACATGCGCATGGCGGTACGGGATCCTTCGTAGACAAGCAGCCAGGGGAAGTCATGACGCACCGAACCGAGCAGGTAACCTGCCAGACGACCGTCCACTTCTGCGACAAAGGCCCATTCCGGCTCATAATCCAGGTAGGGAGTGGTATGGAGGTCGGCGAAGAGCTCGCGGTCGCAAAATATACGGTCGATGGGCTTGCCGAAAAAGCCGGTATCGCAGCACAAGCGACGGATGCTTCCCCGATCCGATGACTGGTACGGGCGGATCCGGAATGCCTTTGACCTCAAGGGGTGGGCCGAAACGCCAGCATAACCGTCCTGGTTTTGGATGAAAAATTCTGAGGCAGCCATGGCTAGATGATCGCTTGGCGAGGCAAGGCGCTGGGTGAGCATGGGCTCTCTCCCTCCAGACCAGGGTTACCGGAACTGACCGCAAAGGTCGCGTAGATACTCCTCGAAGTCCGGGCCGACAAAGCGATAGGCCAGCATCTGCCGTTCGCCAAGCAGCTCGGCGATGGCATCCGTCAGCTGGATTTCCTGGCCGGTGCCCATCTGCGCATTTTCCAAAAAGTGGAAGATGCGCGCGGGCAGGATGTAGCGGCCTACGACGCCGAGATTGGATGGGGCTGCTTCAGGGCTAGGCTTTTCGACGACGCCATAGCGGGTGCTGTGCTCCCTGGGAATCTCCGCAACGCCCAGGATGCCGGACTGATAGCGCTCGTGCAGATCCATCATCTGGGCGAGGACCGGCCTCTCATCAAGCATCAGGTCATCAGCGAGGAGCACGGCAAAAGGCTCGTCACCCACCACCGGGGCGGCCATCGCTACCGCATGGCCCAGGCCTAGTGGATGGGGCTGGCGCAGGTGGATGGCCTTGACGTATCCAGGCAGAATAGCCCGGACCTGCTCGAGCAATTCTGTCTTGCCCTTCTTCTCAAGCTCCTTTTCCAGCTCGTAGGAGACGTCGAAATGGTCGGCGATGGCTCGCTTGCTCCGCCCAGTAATGAAGATCAACTGATCGCAGCCGG
This sequence comes from Acidithiobacillus sp., assembly GCA_027445725.1. The sequence continues at coordinate 2,514 of DAIAVG010000146.1, read as the reverse complement.
CCGCAACGGCCTCATCGACGGCATATTGGATCAGCGGCTTGTCGACCACCGGCAGCATTTCCTTGGGGCTGGCCTTGGTGGCGGGCAAAAACCGGGTCCCTAGCCCGGCTACGGGGAATACCGCTTTGCGAATACGATCCACATTTCCTCCTGTAAATTGCAGCAAGTGATGGCGGAAGCAGGAGTGTACGGCGCGGTCAATGCAACGCCGCCAGGAATTCCGACCCGGCATCCGAACACAGGTAATGCTGAAACTGCTGGCTTCCCAGCAGCAGGATCCATTCCCGCTGGGAAAGCCCGCCCTGTGCCATGGCCTTGTCTTGCAGACGGCGGTACAGTTCGGTCTTGGTGTGGCGATACGGCAGTTCCACCAGATCCCCTTGCTGCGCCTTGCAGATGCGCACGAACACCGGCAGATACTCCCTTGGGTCGTCCGTATCCGGGATCTCCCACCATGAGCGGAACCGCTGCTCCAGGGTACGAACCTCCTGCAGCACCTTGGGGGGATTCAACTCCTCAGGGATGGCGAACCAGCGAATGCGATTGATCGTAGGAAAGGTTCGGCTGGTCCATTGCACCAAGAAAACGCTAAGAGCCCAGCCGGCCAGGATCGGTGCATACCACATCAGCATGCTACCGGGCTGTATCCAACCGTATGTTATGGACTCCAGCAGCATGGCGTGCGGGGACTGGATGGCCCCATGCACCAGGGCCAGCAAGGTCGCCCATCCTGCGATCCCCAGGACCATTACACCGCGAAAGGACTTCCATGCATCCTTCCATGCAACGGCACGGTCATCCCGTTGCTGCTGCCCCCATGAAACGGCCCGGCGTTTGACCCACGCCCAGAGAAAATAGCTGATCATTACCATCATGAGCGGCGCATAAAAAAACGAAAGTACCGTATCGACGAGCACCGACCATATCAGCTTGATGCGCCCGCCATACATAGGGGCTTTGTGCGATCTCATGTGCGTAAGAAGGGCCAGGATGCGGGGGAGGAATAGGAACACCATGCTTGCCGCCAGCAGTAGGCCCATGGGAACCATCAGCATCTGAACGGACCCAATGGACAGGTTGGCGGCGCTCAAAAAATGCACCATGGTGTATGCGGATACCAGCAGAAAAACGAACCATATGGGGGCAGTGACATATCCCATGGCGCCGTTGATGAAGATTTCCCTGTGCATCCCTCGTATGCCATTGATGAACAGCAGTCGCAGATGCTGGAGGTTTCCCTGCATCCAGCGCCGTTCCCTGATGAGAAAGGCGATTATGTTTGCGGGCACCTCCTCGTACGACCCCGTCAACTCGGGGACGAACCACACCTCGTAACCCGCCCGGCACATCATGGCCGCCTCGACGAAGTCATGGCTTAATGGTTTGCCGCCCCAGGGCTTGGGCCCGGGGAGCTTCGGCAGGACGCAGTGGTCCGTGAATGCATGTGTCCGGATCAAGGCGTTGTGGCCGATATAACCCGCATGGCCCATTTGCATCACCATCAGTGAATAAGAAAATACCGAGCCATAAAGATGAGCGGCGAATTGCAACATGCGTCCAAAGAAGCTCTCCCTGAATACCGGACGGGGATTGGTCTGCAGAATCCCGATGCGGGGATGGGCGACCATGGCTCGCCACATCTCGATGCAGGCCTCCCCGTCCATGACCGAGTCGGCGTCCATGACGAGCGTATAGGCATAATGCCGTCCGTAGCGTCGGAAGAAATCCGACAGGTTACCCATCTTCTGGTTGGCGTTGATAGACCGGTGCCGGTAGAAAAGCGGCAGGTCCGGACGTTCCCGCTTGAGCCGCTGCACCGCCATTGCCTCATGGGCGACCATGGCCGGGCGCCGGCTGTCCGATAGAAGGAACACATGGGCGCGAGGCGCAAGATCCGGACGATAGGCGCGTATGGCGTCCCAGGTGGCCACGAGTCCGGCCAGGACCCGAGCCACGTCCTCCTGGTACACAGGAAACAGTAGGGCCATCGTCTCCCCTCCCGGCGGATCTCGCCGTTCCCGCAAAGGGTGGTAGGGGTTGCCGGCGATGCCCCGGGAAACGTGCCAAGTGCCGATCAGTATCTTGTAGAAACTCTGGATCATGAAGAAGGACATGACCCCGTACCCGGAGAGATATGCCATCTGCCAAACTGGCGCCAGCGCTTGGTCTCGCAGGATGTTGTCCACCAGCAGGAGCATGGCCGCCACGGTCGCCACGGTCAGGGCCAGAGTGCTGCGCCGGCGAGCCAGAGCCGCAGGCCGAGGCCGATCGCGGCGGCGAGCGTGCCGTTGATGATCACCACCGCGCGCGGCGCGCCGCCGAGCAGGATCGGCTCGGTCAGGGCGCGATGCACCGGCGCGTAGAATCCGGCGATGGCGTCGGCCGGTTCCATCACACCAACACCCCGCCGCCGAACTGAAAGAAGGCGAGGAAGAAGCTCGAGGCGGCGAAGGCGATCGAGAGCCCGAAGACGATCTGGATCAGCCGGCGAAACCCGCCCGAGGTCTCGCCGAA
>DAIAVG010000145.1 GCA_027445725.1 Acidithiobacillus sp. | reverse complement strand
TCGCATCGACAAAACTCTCCCAGAGTCGTTTGGATGCCACCTTGAAGCTAGCGGCAAAATTTCAGGAAGATCCGCAAAAAACAGAACGCCTTGCCGCGTCCTTGTGTATCCCCTGTTTTTACAGCAGTGCGTTAGGCGGGGCGGCCATAACGCAGGAGCCATGCATGTGTTGCGGGGCGGTGCAAATGTATGGAAGCACCAATACCGACGCGCTGTGTATGGATTGTGCGCAAGAAGCGCATCTGTGCAAGCACTGTGGCGGGGATGTGGAGTTGCGAACAGGACGTAAAAACTGGCCCCGTGCAAAAGATAGCGGGGTACCAGCATCGTGATCAATGGTGGAGCGTAAAATGCTATATCTCAAATCTAAGTGCTCATTGTTGCTATCCGTTATGTTCTTGATGTGTTCATTTTTTTCTGCGGTATTCCAAAATCCGCACCTGCTTTTATTTTTCTGTGGGCTCACTATCTTTTTCGCCATTGCTCATGTGCGTTACGACTTTGCATATATCGACTATGACCAAAATAACACAAAGGATTCGGAATGAGTGCTAAAGCCAAGGAGACCCCACGTATATACATCGCTGGACCTGACCTGTTCCTGCCCGATTGGCCGGAGTACGCCGCCAGGGCCACCGCACTATGCGCCGAACACGGGCTGGAGGCCGTTCTTCCTGTGCCTGGCATCGTGCTCACCGGCCCCGGCGTCACCCAGCGATCAGACGCTGCGGGAGCGAAAAAGGTTTCCGTCGGTTGCCGAAAAGCCGTGGGCCAGGCGCATGGCGTCATCGCCAACCTGTCGCCCTTCCGTGGCACGGAACCCGATAGTGGCACGGCCGTTGAATGCGCGCTGGCCCATGTCCTGGGAATACCAGTGATCGGGTTCACCAGCGGAATCGGCCATGCGGCTCCCGTGGGCACGGACGAAGAGGGCCGGCTGTTGGCTCCGGACGGCGGGTGGATTGAGCAGTTCGGGCTTTCGCATAACGTCATGCTGCACGACGTTTGCCTGGCCATCGTGGAGGATCCGCGAGAGGCGGTCGCTATAATGGCGGATTTGTTGGGGAAACTGGAAGAGAATTGACATGGAAGAATGTCGTTCGCAACTCGACGCGCTGTGCGCTGATTATCCGGATAATGGGTAAATGGAGGCATTTGAAATGGTAGACAAAGTCGCAATGAGTATCATGGACAAAATTCGGGATTATTTTGGAGACACCACCCGTTCAGCAGAAGAAACGCGGGAAGGATTGGAGTTTCTTGCGGAAGAAATCGACTGTTTAATCGATACCTTGAAGGAAGACGCATGAAGAAATATCGCTTGCTCGCGCTTCCGCTGGTCATTCTTGCTGCCGCTGGCTGTTCCAGGTCCGTACCGACCGGCTCCGTAGGCATCTGGCACAACCGATTCACGGGGTACATCAACAAATCTATCGCGCACCCCGGTTTTCATGTCACGTTGATTCACGGGATTATTCCCGTGGACACCACCCAGACCATGGCCGAGGTCCAGAACATGCACCCCAGGGATGAGCATGGGGTCCAAATGAAAGCGGTAACGGTCGTGGTTCAGTATTCGTTGATCCCGAACAGGGTACCGCTGTTCTACCGGGAAACAAAGCAAATTCAGCAGGAACCGCATACCAGTTACAATACCATCGGTTTGCGTATGCTGGAATATTCGGCCATTCCTTATGCGGTCCAGATTGCCACAGAGACCAGTACGCCACAGCAAATCGCCGCACACCTTGACACCTACGCGCAGACCATCAAAAAGGTGCTGAACGAGCGGCTGCATAAGCTCTACCCCAAGATCGACCCGTACATCATAGACTCGGTGACCGTGCCGACCTTCGATTTGCCCTTGAGCATCCAGAAGCAGGTCAACGCCAAGGCGGGCTTTCAGGCGGAGCTGGAGACAATCAAGGCGGCGGAGGTGGTGCAGGTCCAGAAGCGTAAGCTGGCCGCATTGCAGGCTGGTGTACAGGCCCAGGCGCTGGCCTCCGCTGCCAAGTCTTCCGGCCTGACGCCGGAGGAGATCGTGGCATGGGAGAAGGCCCGCGCGCTGTATGCGCTGTCTCATGATGCCAGCGGCCCGGTGAACCGGGTCGTCATGACGAAAAACTGATGAGCGCGGCCATGTCCAAGCGTGATTTGTTGGAAGCCGCTGCCCGTGCCTCTGGTATGCGGTGGAGCCATGACCCGGAGATCACACACGACGGGTTGTGGATCGTGTCCCCGACGATGCACACCTGCTGGGATCCACTCACCACGGATCAGGATGCCTTTTTCCTGATGGTGAAACTCGGGATATCCGTCATGCCATATCCGGTCTACGCGTTGGACAAGCACTCCGTTGTCGCGAAACGGTACCAAAGCATGGATGTGATGCGCGACAAAAACCCCACTGAAATAGTGGAGGTGTACGGGAGCGATCCAGCGGCAGCAACGCGGCGGGCCATTGTGCGGTGCGCCGCCGCCATTTGGGCGGTGCATGTGCGGGAAGAGGAATAGTAATGCCGACATATTTTAAGAGTAAGGAAAGCCTGCCGCCAGAACTCTTGGCGCGGTGGGATCAAGCAGCGGATGAATATGAACGGGTGCTGCAAGGCATCTGCGGCGACAGTGCAGCCTGCCGGTTATTTTATTACAACCAGATCCGGGAGAAATCCGCGCTGTTCTGGCGGCTGCTCAACGGCAAAGATCCGTTGCCCATGCCGCCACCGACGCGATACTCGTACCCATGGTACGGAATCATCGAAGAGCCTGGGCCACATCAGGTCGGTGATATCGGGTTCCATGCCTACGACAAGCCTCTGGGTCAGCAGTTGGCCGAGATACGCGGAACGGATAGGGAGGACCGGCTGTTCATCGAACAATGTGGCTGGTCCGTGTTCTCTCGTAACGCCGCCGCGCAGGACATGCTGGAGACGCTGCAAAGCGGCGTGTTCACTATGGATAACCAGAATCGCCTGATGGCCGCAGGCCCCGAGTGGATCGTCCAATACGGGAAGTGGCCGACCTATCGCCTCTTTGTGCGGCGATACCGGCGGCAGACCTTGCCACGATTCCTGGAAGACACGCTGAAGCTGGTGGATAAGTGTTCCTGGTCCTGGACGAACACGGTCGTGATCGGGGAACTGGAAGGCGGCGGTATCGATCTGGAAAGCGACGGCTGGTTCTTGGAAAAGGAGGAATCATTTTGCACTGGTTCCTGAGCACGCTGGCCAGCCTGATCCATGCGGCCAGCCCCATCCTCAAGTCCTACGGGCTGCTGGCGTTATTTGCGTTGCTGTTCATCGAAAGCGCAGGGGTGATTTTCGCGCCGGGGGAGGCGATGGTGGTCTCTGCCGGTTTTCTTGCGGCCAAGGGCTTGTTCCCGATCTGGCTGGTGCTGCCGTCGGCGATGCTGGCCGCCACCCTTGGCGGATACGCGGCCTATGGCTTGGGCGGTCGTTATGGACACAAGGCGTTGCTGCGTTATGGCGGCTATGTGGGCGTCCGGCCACCCATGGTGGACAAGGCGCACGATTTTTTTCACCGCTTCGGAGCGCCGGTCGTTCTGGTCGGGCGCTTCATCGTGCCGTTGCGTCAGTTGCAGGGCTATTTGGCGGGGGCTTCGGAAATGGGATTCCAGGCGTTTGCAACATGGAGCGCGATTGGTGCCGTGTTGTGGGTGGCGGCATGGGGCGGTGGCGCTTTCTGGTTGGCGCAGAAAATACCCGTGTGATTTGCTGGATTTTCAGGCTCAAAACAATATAGTATATTAAATATTGTTCATTGATTGTGGGGTTTCGGATGATCACGCTCGACGAGAACCAGCGCCGTGTAGCGAGCCACAGGGAGGGCCCAGCGCTGGTATTGGCTGGAGCCGGGGCCGGAAAGACTGCCTCGATCATCGGCCGAACGCTGGAGTTGGTAGAATCCGGGGTCCCATCCAGCAGAATTCTGCTGCTTACCTTTTCCAGAAAAGCCGCGCGGGAGATGCGAGAGCGGGCCATTATGGCTTTTGGAGAAGGTGGCGCCACGATCCAGGCCAGCACCTTTCATGCGTTTTGTGGGCGCATTTTTCGACAATACGAAAGCGTTATCAGGCCACCGTTGATCAAGCCTCAAGCGCAAGGCAACATCGCGCATACTGGCACCGATAACACGGCACCATCACAGAAAATCCAGGAGCACCAGGGCGACCGCGTTACTCAACTGGATGAAGGCGGCCAAAGCCATATCGCCATGGAAGCAATTCGTCGCCAATACAAAGACCCTAAAGAAGCCGAATTGGCGCTCAAAGAGATGGACTGGCGGAAATGGCTGAGTGCTTATGATCGCCTGCGCTCCGAAGGCTATACCGCGCAAGCCCAAGGCGCCGCACAAATGACCACAGATTTTATAAATGCTTGGTGGCGCGTGGAGTTGATC
>DAIAVG010000144.1 GCA_027445725.1 Acidithiobacillus sp. | reverse complement strand
TGCTTAGTCGATAAGACGCCCTTGGCCATCGGCCTCCAGCCTGCCCTGTAAGTCTGTTTCCTGAGCCTCAAGGAACGGCAGGTCTGGCTCCATGTCGGGCAGACACGGCTGGCTTGGCGGATCGTCGTGCGGTCCTGAGGGCAGTTGTTGTTCGCCTGGATAGAGGGTCGGGATACGGCGCAGGTCCGTGCTGTCCATCGTGGCAGGGTCTTGGTCATCTTGATCGGCCACTACCGTTGCTGAGAATACGGACAGAACCATCTCTCCGCGAGGCTGCCCCCACGCTACGCGGTCATTCACGACATAGGCAGAGACTGTGCCGGGACCGTTGAGCTTCACAACCTGAATCCACCGCTCCGACACAAGGTCGGATATTGCGTATTGGACGGTGCGTAAGCTGCACCTAACAAGCTTGGCCAAAGTCTTTTGACTGGCCACCACCGCGTTTTGATGGCCCATCTGCGCCACTAGGTGATGCAAGAGAATGGCTGCACGAGGTTTGCGAGCAATCAAATTTGCCCATGCTTCGTGAGCCTTACGCTCCGTTTGCACCCATTGACCAGGCTTCGGGTTCGCTGGTGTTCCGATCACTTCATTATGGGAAGCCATGCCTGCACCTTTCCGGTAATACGTTGCGTAAAAAGTGTAAGGCGCTGCACAGGGTAACGCAACAAAAATACGCAACATGATGTAATTTTTACGCAGACCCATGCAATAGCTCATTGCGTAACCGCATGCAATGAGCTATTGCATACCCCCCCCCAAACGAGCCAGAAAAATCAATCAGTTAAAAAATCGCCCTTCTCTTGTTCTATGGAGCCTCCTTAGGGCCGTCACTGTGACGGATACGCGGATGGAAATCGCCTCGACCTCATCGACAAGGAGTGGGCGCTTGCTCCGACTGCGTCGGACCGCCCACGGACCTTCCCGGCGGGGAGCGGCACGCTCCCCCTGTCCTCGGCTTCGCCTCGCCGGGTCGACCCCCTTTGGGGACGTTGTCCCCCACTGCCTGCGGCAGCGGCTCCCCCTTTTGGTTTTCCAGTGAGGTGAGTTGTTTTTGAAAAAAGAGCTTTAGCTCCTACCCCGCAGGGGCGAAGAACAGCGAGGAGTGGCGGGCGATTCGCTGGCGAATCGTTCGACGCTACCGCAACCGCCCAGAGGGCGGAATGCTTGCTACGGAGTACTAGGCCAAGGCCTGCATGGTCGAAAGCGATCCGTGCCCGGCACGCCGAAGGCGTGGCAAGCGGGCACTCCTTGCGGTGCTATCGCGGTTGAATGGGTATTGCGGGCGCGTACATCGCTTTTTTTGCGCTTTTTGGTATAGAACTATACCCCACACCATTTGCGTGCGCTGTAGGGCAAATTTGGGGCCTTTACGGGGCGGTTACGGTGGGTGGACGTGCCTGGCGGTGATGGACGGCATCGTTGTGGCCGTTTCAAGCCATCTGTGATGGTCCAAAAAAAACCCCAGGCCGAAGCGTGGGGTTGGGGAGGATCGCCCGTGGATGGGGGATACCCATTCGCGGTTACCGTAACGAGTTTCTACGGGCCTATAACGGCCTCTGTGCATCTACTGCTTCGATGGGCGATTTTCGTCGCCATCATGGGCCTTGCCCTGGTCCCTATGGACCATCCATTGCGCTGGCCGCGCGTCGCACCCATTTCAGCGTCGCCACGCGCCCTCGAGCCATTGCCGGTGGCTCCCCTTGCGGGTAGGGCTTGGGATTGCTCTGTCCTCATGGGACGGACGCACTTACCGGTTTTCGCCCAGTCTCTCGCCGCAGAACCCTCGCGGATCAGGCCAAGATATTTCTTCCGTCGCGCATCCAAGATGGAACATCGACGGTCCACCGATTCCCAAGAGGAAGCGGTTCAGCCATTCCCAGGAGGTGCCATCCTCCCGTCCCGGATCGGCGGCCAAGCCGACCCAGGATACCTATCCCAGCCACGGGATAGTGTTGCCATTGATCTGCATGTTCGGGGTGCCACCCCCTTTTTCGGTTTTTCGCACGGCCCAGACTTTCGTATCCGGCTCGTCGCCGGGTCTTGCTTGCACCGCGTAAGTCAGCACTCGCAAGGTTCCTACTGGTCCAGTCTCCCAGGCTTCCACCTCTCCCGCTGCCAGGCGGGGTCCTTGGCGTTCAGCCCTTCCCTGCTTAGATGGATTCCCTTCCCTCGCCGGGGTGTCGGGATGCTTCCGTTACTGCGCCGGTTTAGCGGTCGGCTCAGGTTGCGGTTCGTCTTTCGACTTTCCGTAGATTTCCAGGGCTAAAGATTCCAAAAACGCTCCTGTACTCACCGCAACCGATCAACGCCTACTTACACACCACCGCATCACCGACTCCGACCTGCACCATCACCCTGTTACAGGTGCGGTTACAATTAGACGCTTGAGCTTTCGCCGGCCCTGGATTTCTCCAGGTGCCCTCTGTCCTGACCCGTCAAGCGGGCGGCCTCGCGGCCCTCACAGAGTCCGTGCATTTCGGCACGGCTGCACCTACGTCGTCGGCAAGCGTTGCGCCCTTTCGGCACGCCCCGCTGTGGGGACTTCACCCCATTTCACGGCCATCAGGTACTCACCGGTTACCCGGGAGCCCGTTTCGCAGTCGCCCAATCCTCCGCGTGGAGCGGTGGGATTGAGTCGAAGGAGGGGATTTCACCCTCCAGCGCTCAGCGTAGCGTCACGAGCCCTATTAGAGGCATGACGCTTCGCCGTGCTGAAACGATCTGGCGGATCGTTCGCGCCCCATCCGGGGCACCGAAGAAACACCGGGGGCTGGCGGCCCCCGAACAGCAGAGGGGGTGGCCGCCCCATGGCCCCCCCAGTATAGCGCCGGGCGGCCCGTATATGGAATCTTAATATATTCCGGTTTCACATTGGATGCTATTTAGCTTATTATTCGGTGCATGACTTCGGAATATGCACCCTTTGTGTTCACCAAGAAAACGGTCGCCATGCAGCGTCTCAGTGACGCGGTGCGCACCGGCTATGCCCACTATGTCTGCGGCACGATCCCATTGGAGAAAGCCGCGGCCTTTTGCGAGAAGCAGGCCGAGCGTTACCGCCTGTCCTGGTCGCCGGTGAAAACCCGCGCCGAGCGGAAGGCCGGGAAAGCCGTTTACCGGCTGATCCTGCTGCAAGAGGAATCCGCGCCGGACGAAATTCACTGGTGGCTCCTGCGGACGGAAGGAGCGATGTCCCCGGAAGCGGGGCGGGAAAAATGGCGGGACGGACTGCGGGACAAGATCACGATAGGGGCCTACGAGCTGGTTCGACACACCAAGGCGGGTGCCGATCACCCGGTATGGACCTGGCGGATGGAGAAAGCGCGAGAGCAGGCGTTGCGGGACACCCTGGTGCTGTTGATCCGGCAGAAGCGAGATGCGCAGTTGGAGCAGCTCATCGAGAGCGTCTGGCGAGCGCCGGGGTTCTCCGGGATACGGGATCAGGTCAAGAAGCTGGCGAAGCTCCTGCATCAGGAATGGAAGCGCAGCCGGGGCCAGGACGAGGCCATGCCCGCGATTCCTGAAAGGAACGGGTATCTGCGGCGCCTGCCCAGTCTGGGGCGGCGCCTGGAGGAATTGCTGGCGGGCAAGCCCAGGGAACGGGCGGTGCGGAAAGCGAAAGTGGTCACGCAGAAGCGTCGGGTATCGACGCAGGGAGGCGGGTTGGTGCGTTCTGTATTCACAGTGGAAGTGGGAAAGTCAGCGGCTCCGAGCGTTACTGAATCACCGGCGGAAGCCCAGAAATCCGGCCAGAGTCCGTCATGACCAGGTTATCCCTGAAAAGCCGGGTTGTACTGCGACAGATGCGTAAAGCAGGCCGGAAAGTATCCCGCAATCCGTGGAAGAATCGGTTAAGGATGATGGCGTATCTGAGGCGTATAGAACGGGAGCGGAGATCTTCACGATTATTTGGCAGGCCGTACCGTTTTCAGCGGCTACACGGAGCCGTGCGCTGAGTTGTAACGGGCATCACAGAGGCGATCAGGCAACGACCGGCAATATTGCAATACTTGTCCTCAAAGGCTCCGGGCTGGGCGACCCCCAGCAGGGCGGCGCTCCACGGCGCCCAGGAGACAGCACCCCGTCAGCGGCAGCACCGCCAGCCTCAGCAGGAGCCGATCAAGGCGCGGAAGATTGAGTGCGACCACTCACCAGGCATGAGCCGCTAGCACTCTTTCGCCGTTCCGATATACTTGTATATCGTTATCAGAATAGGAGCCGAAACATGCTTGCCATCCGACTACCGGCCGAAGTGGAAAACCGCCTTGAAGCACTGGCGCAGGCCACCGGGCGCACCAAGACTTTCTATGCCCGCGAAGCCATCCTTGAGCATCTGGACGACCTCGAAGATTTGTACCTTGCAGAGCAACGCTTGATCGACGTTCGCGCAGGTCGCAGCCGCACCTATACGTTGGACGAAGTGGAGCGCGATCTTGGCTTGGCGGATTGAGTTCGACGACAAGGCTAAGAAGGACTTGGCC
>DAIAVG010000143.1 GCA_027445725.1 Acidithiobacillus sp. | reverse complement strand
AAAAAGGCAAGGGCTATGGTCCTGCCGAGCAGGATCCCTGCGGCTATCACGGGGTAACGCCCTTTAACCGCAGTGATGGCAGGATGGCGAAGAAATCCGCCGGTGCACCTAGCTACACCCAGGTGTTCGGGGACTGGCTCTGCGAAAAAGGCGCGGCGGAAAAACACCTGGTTGCCATTACACCGGCCATGCGGGAGGGCTCCGGACTGGTGCGCTTTGAGCAACTGTTTCCCGAGCGTTATTTTGATGTGGGTATCGCTGAGCAGCATGCGGTGACTTTTGCCGCGGGGCTGTCCTGTGATGGCATTCACCCTGTGGTCGCCATCTACTCCACTTTCTTGCAGCGGGCCTATGACCAGCTCCTGCACGATGTCGCCATCCAGAATCTGCCGGTGCTTTTCGCCATTGACCGCGCGGGATTGGTCGGTGCTGACGGAGCTACTCATCAGGGTACTTTTGACATCGCCTATGCGCGCTGCGTTCCTAACGTGGTCATTATGGCCCCCAAAGATGAACAGGAGATGCGCGATATGCTCAACACGGGCTTTGCTTATCAGGGGCCGGCACTGGTGCGCTATCCGCGCGGTAATGGCCTGGGCTTGGCGCTGGACAAGGATTTGTCACGGCAGATCCCCATCGGTAAGGCGGAGGTCCTGCGGGAAGGTAAGGATCTCGCGATTCTCGCCTTTGGTACGCGGGCTGCGGCAGCCATGGCGGCAGGTGAGGCCCTCGACGCTACCGTCGTCAATATGCGTTTCGTCAAGCCGCTAGACACGGGATTACTGACCAGTCTGGCGCAAAGCCATCGGGCGTTCTTGACTGTGGAGGAAGGCTCACGCATGGGGGGCGCCGGTGGCGCCGTCGCGGAGTTCCTGCTCAATGAAGGCGTTGTGCGGCCCATGCGCTTGCTCGGTTTACCCGACATCTTTATCGAACAGGGCGATGCCGACCAGTGGCTTGCAGACTTTGGCCTGGATGCCGCAGGAATCGAGAAATCCGGTAAGGAGTTGCTCGCATTGCTTGCCCAGTCACCGGCCGGGGCGTAGTATTTGAGCGATTCAGTCTGCTATTCCCAAGAGAGGCCCGCAGTGAGAGATTGCGCGGTTGAAGTCCTGGAAGACGTACAAGGTCGCGCTGACCCGCGGGCTATTGCTATCCAGCAGGTGGGTATCCGCGCCGTGCGCCATCCCATGCAGGTTCTGGATCGTGACAGGGCGGTGCAGCCCACCGTCGCCCAATGCAATATGTACGTGAGTCTGCCTGCACACCTGAAAGGCACGCACATGTCACGCTTCATCGAGATCCTGAACACGCATGAGAGCCCCTTCAGTGTGGAAGGATTCGGCGCAGTGGTAGAACAAATGCGGCAGCGTCTGGAAGCGGATTCAGCGCGGCTGGAGATGCGCTTTCCATTCTTTGTTCAGAAGGCCGCCCCCGTATCCGGGGTCAAGAGCATGCTGGATTATGAGGTGGAACTGGTAGGAGAGGTTACCCCGGTGGGCTATCAACTGACCGTCGGGGTGATGGTGCCCGTAACCAGCCTTTGCCCCTGCTCCAAAAGCATTTCGGAATATGGCGCCCACAACCAGCGTGCCCATGTCTGGGTCCATGTGCGCACATGCGAAACCGTCTGGATTAAGGATATTATTGATCTGATCGAAGCGGAGGCATCCTGTCAGCTTTACGGTCTGCTAAAGCGTCCCGATGAAAAATATGTCACGGAATACGCTTATGACCATCCCAAGTTTGTGGAAGATATGGTACGGGACGTCGCGCTGCGACTGCAGGAAGACCCGCGCGTGCTGTGGTATTCGGTTTCTTCCGAAAACTTCGAGTCGATTCATAATCATTCGGCTTATGCCATGATTGAAGTGGAAAAATAACTTATGGCTGGAAGTAGCATCGGCGAGTGTTTCCGGGTCAGCACCTTTGGCGAGAGTCATGGCCCAGCTATCGGCGGCATTGTCGATGGCTGCCCGCCGGGCATGCCGCTCAACGAAGCCGATATCCAGATTGAGCTGGATCGCCGCCGCCCCGGTCAGTCGCGCCATACCACCCAGCGTCAGGAAACAGATCAGGTCGAAATTCTCTCCGGTGTCTTTGAAGGTCTGACCACCGGTACACCCATCGGGCTGTTGATTCGCAACACGGACCAACGCTCACAGGATTACAGAAAAATCAAAGAGCTGTTTCGTCCTGGTCACGCCGATTACACTTACTTGCAGAAGTACGGCCTGCGCGACTATAGGGGGGGCGGCCGCTCCTCGGCGAGGGAAACGGCGACACGGGTCGCTGCCGGGGCCATCGCCCGTAAGTTTTTGCGCGAGCGTCTTGGCGTGAACATACAGGCATGGATGGCGCAGATGGGTCCCATCCATGCCGAGGGTTTTGATGCGGCGGAAATCTCCCGCAATGACTTCTTCTGTCCTGATGCCCAGGCTGCGATCCGTATGGCCGACTTTCTCGATGCCTTGCGCAAAGAAGGGGATTCTATTGGCGCGCGGGTGGATGCGCGGGTGACCGGCATGCCCGTGGGGCTCGGTGAGCCGGTCTTTGATCGCCTGGAGGCGGACATCGCCAAGGCGATGATGAGCATCAATGCGGTTAAAGCGGTCGCCATCGGCGATGGTTTTGCAGTAGTAGAGCAGCGCGGCAGCCATCACGGAGACGCGATAACCCCCACGGGATTTCAGAGTAATCATGCGGGCGGTGTTTTGGGCGGCATTTCTTCCGGGCAAGATCTCACGTTGTCCGTGGCCATCAAACCGACCTCCAGCATTCGTATCCCGCGGCAAAGCATGGATGTGCACCGTCAGCCCGCCGAAGTGATCACCACGGGCCGCCATGATCCCTGCGTCGGCATCCGCGCAGTCCCCATCGTCGAAGCCATGCTGGCACTGGTGATCATGGACCACTGGATGCGTCACCGCGCCCAGAACGCCGACGTGCAGGCACCCCTGCCTCCCATCTCCGCCTAAGTTATGCAGGCAGACCGTGAAGGGGGCTGGCTCGCCACCTTCTATTTCCTGTACTTTTGCGCGCTGGGCGCGTTCATGCCCTACTGGGGTCCGTGGCTGCATGCCCAGGGCCAAGGCCCTCTGGCCATTGGCGTCCTCACCGCCGCCGTGCAGTTCAGTAAGGTGCTGGCGCCCAATCTCTGGGGCTGGCTGGCGCACTTCTGGGGAAGTCGGCGGATCGTCCCCTGGGCGGCGCTGATTACGGCGGCGGGTTTTCTCTCCTTGTGGCTGGCCCACGGTCACTTTCTGCCCCTACTGCTCATCACTCTGACTTTTTCCTTCTTCTGGGCGGCGACGCTGCCTCTGGTGGACGCCACCACCATGGACTGGGCACAACGCCGTGGCACCGCCTATGGGCGCATTCGACTCTGGGGCTCCCTCGGGTTTATCGCCCTGTCACTGGGCATGGGTGGGCTGATCGCCCGCTGGGGGATGGCCGCGTTTTTGCCTGGTATCGCCATTTTTCTGGTGGCCGCATGGTGGGCCAGTCGCTATTTGCCCTATGGCGCGCTGCCCGCTGCCGATACACCACGCCCCCGTCTCAGCGGCGCACTCCGCCATGTGAGCCTCTGGTTTTTCCTGCTGGCGGGTTTGCTGGAGCAGGCCAGTCATGGCGCCTATTACGCGTTCTATTCTATCTATGCGGAACAACACGGTCTGGGGAGTGCCGCTGTCGGGATGCTGTGGGGATCTGCAGTGCTCTGCGAAGTCGCGTTTTTCTGGTGGGGCGATCGTGTTATCCGGCACTGGGGCGTGCCACTGGTATTCACCTGCGCGTTTATTCTGACCGCCTTGCGCTGGGGTGTTATCGCCTGGTGGCCTGGACTGATATGGATCATTCTGGTCCAGATTCTGCATGCGGCCAGCTATGGCGCCTTTCATCTAGCGGCCGTACATTGGTTAGCGGACCGCTTTCCCAGTGCGCTGCGCGGGCGTGGTATGGCCCTGTATGCCAGTATCGTTTATGGTTTAGGGGGAGGTCTGGGCGCGCTCGGAGCCGGCTGGACCTGGGCGCAGTGGGGCGGGCAGGGCACCTTCGCCGCAGCAGCACTGCTGGCGCTTTTGGGTGCGGTTTTCCTGATCTGGGCACTACAGCCCGCACCAGCTCTTGAAAAAGAGGCCGGATAATCCCATTTCTTGGGCAACGCCAATCTATAGGAGTCACTCCGTGCGCACCGACAAATTGACCACCAAATTTCAACAGGCTTTCCAGGATGCCCAGAGTCTCGCTCTGGCCCAGGATCATCAGCAGATGGAGCCCGTCCACTTGCTTGTTGCTTTTCTTGATCAGGAAGGCGGTATCGCCCGGCCACTCCTGTCAAAAGCCGGCGTACGGGTCGATGCCCTGCGCAATCAGTTGAACCGCGCGCTGGAGTCCATGCCGAAAGTACAAGGGCATCCGGGCGAGGTGCAAGTGGGCCGCGATCTTACCAACATGCTCAATCTGGCCGACAAGATAGGCCAGAAGCGCGGC
>DAIAVG010000142.1 GCA_027445725.1 Acidithiobacillus sp. | reverse complement strand
AGCAGGCCGGTTTGCCGCTGCCGACCATACTGATTGACGATTTCGCGGCGGAGTTGGACGCTTCGGCACGGGATTGGTGGGTGAAAGAACTCGATCTGCTGGGTGTGCAGGTCTTTGCTGCCGTCACCGCCGCCGGACAGATTCCGACCGCGGTAGGCGGCAGCCATTTTTGTCTGGCAGCAGGCCAGCTTGAGAAGGAAACAGCATCATGACGGAAAAATACGATTCTTCCAGTATCCAGGTATTGAAAGGGCTGGAAGCGGTACGCAAGCGCCCCGGCATGTATATTGGCGATACCGATGACGGCAGCGGTCTGCACCACATGGTTTTTGAGGTGGTCGACAATGCTATCGACGAGGCCCTCGGCGGTTATTGTGATGCCATCGTCGTTACCATCCATGACGATGAATCCGTCAGTGTCAGCGATAACGGTCGCGGCATACCCGTCGATGTCCACGCCGAAGAAGGCCGCTCCGCTGCAGAAGTGATTATGACCGTGCTGCACGCGGGCGGTAAGTTTGATGACAACGCCTACAAGGTTTCCGGCGGTTTGCACGGGGTCGGCGTCTCGGTAGTCAACGCCCTTTCAGAAACGCTCCAGTTGCGTATCTTCCGCGATGGCTATGTCTGGACCCAGGAATATCATGATGGCGAACCCCAGGCACCTATTGCCCGCGGCGAGGCGTCACGCAAACATGGTAGTACCATCCGCTTCAAGCCCTCGCCCCAGGTTTTTGCCGATACCCATTTCCACTTCGAGATTATCGCGAAGCGCTTGCGCGAACTGGCCTTTCTCAATTCCGGCGTGCATATCACCCTGCTGGACGAGCGCGGTGGACGGGAAGAAATTTTCCATTATGAAGGTGGTATCCGCGCCTTTGTGGAGCATCTCAACCGCAGCAAAACCGCCATTCATCCCAGTGTGATCACCCTTACCGGCGAGCGCGACGGCATTGTCGTTGAAGCCGCCCTGCAATGGAATGAAGGCTATAACGAGGTGGTGCTCTGCTTCACCAACAATATTCCCCAGGCCGATGGTGGCACCCATCTGGCGGGCTTTCGCGGCGCCCTGACCCGTACGCTGAATCAATATATGGAAAGGGAAGGCATCATCGCCAAGGCTAAGGTCGCGGTGAGTGGCGAAGATACGCGTGAAGGGCTGACAGCGGTGCTTTCCGTCAAGGTACCGGACCCAAAATTTTCTTCGCAGACCAAAGAAAAACTGGTCTCCAGCGAGGTTAAACCAATAGTCGAGTCCTCCATGTCCGAGGCGCTGACGATGTTTTTGGATGAGCATCCCAAAGAGGCGCAGGCCATTGCCGCCAAAATTGTCGAAGCGGCGCGGGCGCGGGAAGCCGCCCGGCGGGCACGGGAGCTGACCCGCCGCAAGGGCGCGCTGGACATTGCCAACCTCCCCGGCAAGCTCGCCGACTGTCAGGAGAAAGACCCAGCCAAGTGCGAAATCTATCTGGTGGAGGGCGATTCCGCCGGCGGCTCTGCCAAACAGGGCCGCGATCGCCGACACCAGGCCATCCTGCCCCTGAAGGGCAAGATCCTCAATGTGGAACGGGCGCGTTTCGACAAGATGCTCTCGTCCGACGAAATTGGCACCCTGATTACCGCGTTGGGTACCGGTATTGGCACCGAGGATTTTGACGTGGCCAAGCTGCGTTATCACCGGGTTATCATCATGACCGATGCAGACGTCGACGGCAGCCATATCCGCACCCTGCTGCTGACCTTCTTCTACCGGCAGATGCCCGATCTGGTGGCACGCGGTCATATTTATATCGCCCAACCGCCCCTCTACAAGGTCAAGAAAGGCAAGGATGAGCGCTACATCAAGGACGACGCCGAACTGGCCGCCTACCTGCGCGAAATTGCCATGCAGGGCGCGCAATTCCGTCCTGCTGCGGATGCTGAGCCGGTAACGGACGAGCAACTGGCCGGCATGATGCGTCAATACCAGAATGTCGAGGCTTTGGTGCAGCGCTTGGAACGGCGCTATCCCGGTACTTTGCTCTGGGCCCTGGCCACGTTGCCGCCCATCGTTGCGGAGTCGGCGGATAGCGCCACCTGGGACGATTTCGCGCGACAGCTCCGCGCAGCATTGGAGCTCAACGCCCTGCCCGCCGAACATTACACGGTGGAGCGGGTGGGTGAAGCGGAAGCTTTGCGCCTGGTGGTTCGCCGCGAACATCACGGGAGTCAGGAACTGCGTTTCTTTGATCAGGATTTTTTTGCCGGTGGCGAATACCGGCATCTGGCCGACTATGCACGGGTGATTGAAGGTAATATTCACCTGGGTGCGCGTATGGAACGCGGCGAGCGAGGGCTTACCGTCAGCCGTTTCCGTGCCGCCATGGACTGGCTTCTGGCTGACGCCCGTCGCGGTGTCGAGATTCAGCGCTACAAGGGTCTGGGTGAAATGAATCCGGAACAGCTCTGGGAGACCACAATGAACGCCGAAAACCGGCGTCTGGTGCGGGTGGATGTGGAGGACGTCATTGCCGCCGACGAGGTCTTTTCCATGCTCATGGGCGATGCGGTGGAGCCGCGCCGGCGCTTTATTGAAGAAAATGCGCGTTTCGTATCGCGACTCGATATCTGATCACGCGGCGATATCCTGATCAAAACGCAAGGGTATGGGCCAGTGGATGATTTCCATGCGCCCGTCGGTATGTTCGACCAGTGCGGTACAACTCTCGACCCAGTCGCCGTCGTTGTAATAGAGGATGCCGTCGATGATTTTGTGCTCGGCATGGTGGATATGGCCGCAGATCACCCCGGCATAACCGCGGCGTGAGGTTTCTTCGGCCAGCAGATGTTCATAATCGTTGATAAACTGCACGGCTTTCTTAACCCGGTATTTGATGTAAGCACTCAGGGACCAGTGACGGCGCAGGCCCAGACGCCGGAACGCGCTTTGCAGCAGCCGGTTGAACCAGAGCAGCAGGGTATAGCCATGATCGCCCATACGAATGAGCCAGGTGGCATAGCGCATGGCGGCATCGAACTGGTCACCATGGATGACCCAGAGCTTTTTGCCATCGGCAGTCTCATGCACGGCTTCCTGGAGAATGGCAATGTCGCCGAGGGCAATGGAGTCGCCCTGGGACTGTACGTAATCAGAGAGTAACTCGTAGACGGGGTCATGATTGCCGCGGATATAACGTACCGTGACCCCGGAGCGGGCCAGCCGGAGAATTTTCTGGACCACCGTATTATGGCTGCGCGGCCAGTACCAGCGGACCTTGAGGCGCCACAGGTCGATGACATCGCCGACCAGATAGAGCTGCTGGCAGGAATTGTGGCGCAGGAAGTCCAAAAGACTCTCCGCCTGACAGCCGCGGGTGCCGAGATGGACGTCCGATAGAAATATGCTGCGATAATGGACCATAGGGTCATCCTGAAAAGGTGACAGAACCCTATATTGCCAGCAAAATATGACAGTTTGATGAAAGTTGGCTGTAGTATAGTCGCCGATATGACTCTGGAGATCATCGTGCTTAACCTGTTTAACTTTGAATACAAAGAACTTTTTACTGCTAAAGGCCTCGCTCGGCTGGATGGAGAATTTGTTCGTAGCCTGGCGGAGAAAGACCAAACCCTGGTGGAAAGCTTGCAAGTCTATCGTGCCGCAGGCGCTCAGCCCGCCGATAAGGCCCAGAGTGAGTTTCTGCTGCAGCTTGCGCCCCATTTTGAACAATTTGTCGCACGGCTTTTCTGCCTGGAACCGGAAGTGGCTGAGTTACAGGCTCAGACCCGCAGCCATGATGCGGTCATGGATTTCAAAAAGCATTTTGTGCTGCGCCGCGCACGCCGTTACCGTGGCGAGTTTCCGCAGACTTTTGCGGATATGGATCAGTGGCTGGACAGTGAAATCCGGCAGCGCGGCTGGCCGCTGGAGGATCGCGAATGGGCCATTGCCCGACTGGGTGAAGAATGGCTCAGGGATGAAGCGACCCATGCCGAGGCCATTGACCGTCTGACCCAGTGGTGTGCCCTCATCCTTAAAGACCCGCAGGCCGCCTTGGCGGTGCAGGGCTGGTCCAGTTTCCACCTGCCCCAGCGGGTGGATCATGAGGCGCTGGTACCCTTAAAACGGCGGGATGATCTCCACGGTGCGCCCTTCGTGGCGCCAGACGGTACTTTGCGGCGCCGTGACAGTTTTCATCTGACCGATCCGCGTATGGACTTGCGTAGTGTCCAGAGTGAAGTTCACTACTGTCTATATTGCCATGATCATGATGGGGATTTTTGTTCCAAGGGCTTTCCCGAGAAAAAGGGCGTGCCGGAACTGGGTCTCAAGGTAGACCCCCTCGGTGTCACCCTCACCGGCTGCCCGCTGGAAGAAAAGATCTCGGAAATGCAGGTACTGAAGCGGGACGGATTCCATATCGCCGCCCTGGCCATGGCGATGGTGGATAACCCCATGGTCCCCGCCACCGGGCACCGTATCTGCAACGACTGTATGAAGGCCTGTGTCTACCAGAAGCAAGATCCG
>DAIAVG010000141.1 GCA_027445725.1 Acidithiobacillus sp. | reverse complement strand
CCAGGCTTGAGGCCCTGGGTGCTCTGGCTTTCTTCAAACATCTCGGCAAAACTGGGTTCAACAAGCATTTCAGCGTTAGGGGTGGTCATAAATTTCAGTAGGCCTCATTTACCGGGCACGCCATGGGCGCCCCTTGAATCACTGCTCGATGCCATAAATGGCGGTTTCAATTTTCCTGCAAAGCAGATTGAACCCAGCTTTGCAGAACCCTGTATGTGTCAGAAACGCTTTGTTCGCTGGTATCCAGGAGGCGCGCATCGGACGCGGGCCGGAGCGGTGCCACGCTGCGCTGCTGATCCCGGGCATCGCGTTCCGCAATTTCCGCCACAACTGTGGCGAGATTAGCACTACTACCCTGTTCCATCAACTGATTCAGACGCCGCTTGCCACGGACTTCGGCGCTGGCAGTCAGAAATACCTTGAGCGGTGCGTCCGGGAAAACCACGGTCCCCATATCCCGACCGTCGGCCACCAGTCCCGGCGCCTGGCGAAAATCCCGCTGCCGCTGCAATAAAGCGGCGCGGACCGCGGGAAGCGCGGCAATTTGTGAGGTCAACGCACTGATTTCGGGGCTGCGGATTTCCGCATCCACGACCTCCCCCCCAAGTAGTACGTGGGTTTGGTCCACTGCACCGCGAAAGCTCAGCGGTAAGGCACGGGCAAGGTCGGACAGTGCCGCCTCCTCATCTGCATGAAGCCCGGCCCGCTGTGCCGCCAGCGCCAGCGCCCGATAAATAGCGCCGCTATCCAGCAAATGCCAACCCAAATCATGGGCCAAGAGGCGGCCCAGCGTGCCCTTACCGACCCCGCCGGGACCATCCAGGGTGATGACGGGGATGATATTCATGCGCCCGCCACCTCCAGCAGCAGCCCGGCCTGCTGCGCCAGAGCCGGGAAACTCGGAAAGGACGTGGCCACATTGGCGCAGTCGAGGATTTCGATATCATCTTGCGCCACCAGTGCCGCCATAGCGAAGGCCATCGCGATACGATGATCCCCGTGACTGTCTACCCGCCCCCCCAGCAGCGGTGATCCGCTGATAATGGCTCCATCCGCGCGCTCTTCTATGGTGGCACCCAGTGCACGCAGCCCACCAGCCATCACCGCGATGCGGTCACTTTCCTTGACACGGAGTTCTTCGGCGCCGGTAATCACCGTCCGCCCCGTCGCACACGCCGCCGCTAGGAACAGCGCGGGAAACTCATCAATAGCCAGCGGTACCAGACGGGGAGGGATAGCGATGCCTTGCAACGGCGCGTAGCGGACGCGGATATCAGCGACCGGCTCACCGCCCACTTCGCGCAAGGCGGTCAGATCAATCCGGGCACCCATGCGGGTGAGGATTTCGATGACGCCGGTCCGGGTCGGATTGATACCAACACCTTCCAGGGTGAGATCGGAGCCCGGCGCGATAGTGGCACCAAGCAGGAAGAATGTCGCCGAAGAAATATCGCCCGGCACCTGCAGCGACTGCCCGTGCAACTGGCCACCGCTACGCAGACAGGCGCGTGGAGCCTGACGCTCCACCGGGTAGCCGAAACCCTGCAGCATCCGCTCGCTGTGATCGCGGGTGGGCGCGGGCTCGGTCACGCAGGTTTGCCCGTCGGCATACAGTCCGGCCAACAGCACGGCGGATTTGACCTGGGCACTAGCCACCGGCAGCGCATACTCGATGCCATGCAGGGGCCGTCCATGAATATGCAAGGGTGCCCTACCCTCCTGCGCGGTGATTTCCGCGCCCATGGCACGCAACGGGTTCAGCACGCGGCCCATGGGCCGCTTCTGCAAACTGGTGTCGCCAATCAGAGTGCTGGGAAAAGCTTGCCCGGCCAGCACTCCCGCCAGCAGACGCATGGCCGTACCGGAGTTTCCACAATCCAACGGGGCAGCGGGCGCACGCAACCCATGCAGGCCAACACCCTGTATGCGCAAATGCCCATTATCCGGCCCTTCCATCTCGACGCCCATCGCGCGAAATGCGGCGATGGTGGCGAGCACATCCGCGCCCTCCAGCAATCCCTCTATTTCGGTCACGCCTTCGGCAAGCGCACCAAGAATAACGGCACGATGGGAAATGGATTTGTCGCCGGGGACCGAAAAACGGCCTTTGAGCTGACCACCTGGATGTACAAGATATCTGGACATAATTCAGGAATGCACCGGAGGAAATTGAAATTGTCGTCGGCAACTCTGGCCGCGCCCCAGCAGATCGCTCAGCGCCTGGGCATCGTTACCCGCCAGCATCCGCTCGGCGGCGCCAAGAGTCCTTTGCACCGTGCTCAAATGCTGGCGGACAGCGGCACGATTCTCCCAGAGGATATCGGCCCAGAGCCGGGGATCCGAGGCGGCGATACGGGAAAAGTCGCGCAGACCACCACCCGCTAATTGCTGCAGCGCATCCGCCTGTCCCTCTAAACCTGCCATGTAGGCAAAAGCCAGCAGATGCGGCACATGGCTGGTGGCGGCCAAAGCATAATCGTGAGCTTCAGGTGTCATTTGGACGATGGTGGCTCCGAGCATTTGCCAGAATGTGCGCATAACCTCCAGGGATCCACCTGCCTGGTCCGGCGACGGGGTCAAAACCACTCGTGCGCCCTGATAGAGTCGCTTCCGAGCCGCACTGAAGCCGGTTTTTTCACCACCCACCAAGGGATGTGCCGCCACAAAACGATCCCCTAAAAGCTGAGCACCGAGTTGCGCTACCGGCGCCTTGACGCTCGCGACATCACTAACCACTGCCGTTGGAGACACCAGACGCGCCACCTCTGGCAACTGCGCCATGAGCATCTGTGGAGGCGTGGCCAAAATGACTAGGTCAGCGTCCTGCAGTGCTGGGGCAAGGACATGACTCAGCGTGATCTGCCACTTACCTGCTGCCTTACGAATCCGCCTTGCCTCTTCCTTATCCGCGACCACGCCCCAGACCGTTCCACTGAAATCCGTCGCGCGCAGGGCTTTGGCGACACTCCCCCCTATCAGGCCGAGGCCGACAATGGCGACCCGATGGAAGGGAAAGTCTGGCATGCTAGAGTTCGCGGCCGATGGCCTCGGCAATCTTGCGCAGATCACCCATCAGCGTCATGAGTTGCTCCGGACTCAGGGCCTGATCGGCATCGCACCAAGCTTCTTCGGGACAGGGATGCGACTCCACCAGCAAGCCATCCGCACCAGCCGCAATGGCTGCCTTGGACAACTGCGGCACCAGCCAAGCCTTGCCGCCAGCGTGGCTGGGGTCGACGATAACCGGCAGATGCGTCTCCCGCTTGAGGACCGGAATAGCGGTGACATCAAGGACATTACGATAGGCCGTCTCAAAGGTGCGAATACCGCGCTCGGCGAAAATAATCCGGTGATTGCCGTGAGCAGCTATATATTCTGCCGCCATGAGCCATTCCTTAATGGTGGCACTCAGGCCACGTTTAAGAATAACCGGCACATCCAGGCGACCGACTTCTTTGAGGAGATCAAAATTCTGCATGTTGCGCGTGCCGATCTGAATGATGTCCACCCCTTTTTCGAGGAAAAGATCAATCTTGCGGACATCCATCAGCTCAGTGACGATGGGCAAACCGACGGCATCCGCAGCGGCCCGAAAATAATCCAGACCTTCATCGCCCACGCCCTGAAAAGTATAGGGGCTGGTACGGGGTTTGAAAGCTCCGCCACGCATCAGGCGGCAGCCCGCCGCTTTAACGGTCTCTGCGGAGCTGCGCATCTGTTCAGGTGTTTCGACCGAACAGGGGCCAGCGATCACTTGAATCTGCCTGCCGCCGATAGGAATACCACGCACCTCGATCACGGTGTCGGTGGATTTGAACTCGCGACTAACGAGCTTGTAGGGCTTCAGAATGGGCATAACCTGTTCCACAGCGGGCAATGATTCCAAGGCTCCCTCGGGCAACAACCGTTCATCTCCTAACAGGCCCACCACCGTGCGCTCGGAACCGGTACTGACCATGGGCTGCAGGCCAAACTGGCGGATACGCTCCAGCAACTGCTCCATCTGCTCTGCGGTAGCTTGTGGTTTAACAATGACGATCATGAAATTACAGGACCTCGCCCAGCATTTTTAGAAAACGTTGATTTTCCACCGGCAGACCAACACTGACCCGCAGATGATCCGGCATACCGTAAGGGGTAAGCGGCCGGATGATCACGCCCCGATGCAACAGCGCGTCGTAGACACGCTGCCCACCCCCCGGTACGGCAAAGGCGGTAAAGTTGCCTGCAGGCGGCAGGATTGTCAATCCAAGATTACGTAATCCGTCGCGGAGAGCCACGATCCCTTGGCGATTGTTGGCCAGGGTAGCCTGTAGATGAGCGCGGTCGGTGAGCGCAGCGTGCGCTGCCACCTGCGCTAACGTATTAACATTAAAGGGCTGACGAACCCGCTCCAGCACCGCTATCAGGTCGGGGTGGCCGATGCCGTAACCACAACGTAGACCCGCCAGCCCATAGGCCTTGGAAAAAGTACGGGTAAGCATCAGGTTACTGAAGCGCCGCAGCCACAGCCTGCCATCCGGATAA